>JACRBK010000543.1 GCA_016234525.1 Chloroflexota bacterium | reverse complement strand
GCGGCTAAACAAGGCACTGCTGCTGCCGATACTATTATCGCGTTGTTGGATACCCTTGAGAACGCAGCAGTCACGGGGGATTGGGCGGGGGTTGAGCGGGGTACTGCCGCTATTCGTTCGGCTCTGGCCCATTACCAACCCTTTGAGCTAAGTGATGCCGAGATCCAACAACGCGCCCAACTCCTCTATTTGTTTATCGATTTGGTTTACACTGAATACCAAAACGGGGTGCGCAGCGGCGAGATCACCATCGAGATCGAATATCGCGAAGCGCTAACTTTCCGCGATCAGGCTGCGGTCGTTTTTGAAGAACTCTACCCCTTTATTGCACAAGTCGATCCCCTGGCTGCCGAGCGGATAGCCGACCTGTTAACAGAGATGGGGCGGGTCATGGCGGAATTAGGGGATAAACAGCTTGTGTACAACCTGGCGGCGGAAGCCCGTGATTTGCTGGGCGCGACATTGCAGGTTACGGCAGAACCATCGAATACCTCCTCCTCCTCATTTATCGTGATGGATACCCTGTTAGACGAGATTGTTTTGGCTGTACAACACGGGGATTATGACGAAGCTGAAAGTACCCGTCTCGAAGCTTATGCTCTGTTCGAGAACGGTCCAGAACTTCGATTAGCCCATCGTGCCCCTCGCTTGAGCCAGGAGCTAGAGGGCTTGTTTTGGGAAGGTTCCGGGGGTAACAACGGGTTGTCCACCCTGCTCAACAGAAAGGCCGATCCTGCTGAAATTGAAACCAGTGTACGCCAGCTCAAAGCAAAATTAGACGACGCACAGGGTTTCCTGGAGAGTGATTTAACGGACACGCTGGCGATGTTAAGCAGCGCGGCGATCATCATCAGGGAAGGGCTGGAGGCTGTGCTGGTCCTCGGAGCGATCCTGGGGTATCTGCGTGCCACTGAAAGCTCTGCCAGGTACAGCCGATGGGTCTATCTAGGCGTAGTGGGGGCTGTTCTGTTGAGTGTTCTCACCTGGTGGGCCGCGCAAAGTGTGATCACAGTCAGCGTTCAAAATCGTGAACTGATGGAAGGGATCACCAGCCTGGTGGCCGTGATAGTGTTGTTTTATGTCACCAACTGGCTATTTCATAAAACCTACGTCATTGACTGGGTGACGTTCGTCAAAACAAAACTCAAAGGGGCGCTTTCTAACGGGTCTGCGCTCACCCTGGCCGGATTAGGATTTACGGTAGTCTACCGGGAAGGGTTTGAGACCGTTCTTTTTTATCGGGCATTGTTATTTGATGCCGATCTTGTTCCCGTTCTGGTCGGGTTTATCGCTGGCTCCACCGTTATTTTGCTGGTGGCGTATGGCATTTTGCGTATGAGTAAACAATTCCCGATCAAGCGTTTTTTCACGGCGACAACTGTTTTACTGCTCCTGCTCGCCTTTAATTTCACCGGTTCTGGCATCCGCGAATTGCAGGAAGCCGGGACTATCAGCACCACGCTGTTATCGTCCGTTCCAGAAAATCTGATCCTCATGGAAATTCTAGGTGTATTCCCCACCCTTGAGACGGTTTTGGCTCAGGGCTTGTTTGTAACCCTCATCGCAGTCACTTTTACTTACAGTCGTTGGCAGGGACGGCGAAAAATAATACCTGCCCACGCATCGTAATTCTCCATGGAGAACCACTATGAAACGATTTAGTCTATTGGGCATCGTTTTAGTTCTGTTGGTCGCTTTGGTCGCACCTGCGGCTCCGGCGGCAGTCGCCCAAAATGGGCCGAACCTGGCGGGCATCAAAGGCTATGCCCTCGATCAGGCCTCTCACATGAAGACCGCCACCGAGGCTTTTGCAGCCATATCCCAGACATACTATGACCGGATCGCGGAGTTATCGGAACAGTACCCGGATGAAAATCCTTATGAATATTTCTGGAATGAACACCCTGATGAAGTCGTCGCAACCATCGACTCTCTACGCGAACAATGGTTTGAGGCCAGCCTGCGTTATGAACTGAACGAGGGTATCGTGGCGGGTGTGCCTTCCTTGTCCTACTATGACCTCCTTCTAGATGCCGGTCCATCAAAAGAAGAAGACTCTGAAGAAGCGTTAGAGTGGACCCTGGTGTTACCGGATGGCACAGAACTAGAGAGTCCGGGCAACCTGTTCACCCACCTCTCGGAACCGGCGCTGTATGGCACTGTAGACGCGTATGTTGCATTAGACACAGACCTGAACGGGAATGGCGAAATCGAGTTATCGGAGGTGATGCCTGAGGCAAACTTTTTACTCGGCGTTGCTTTGCGACTTGACGAAGAAACAGCGAATTTATTGACGGCGATTGAGGAGTGGGACCCCACCCTGGAAGATGCTTTCACCGCGCTGGTGATCATGCTTCCGACCATGAATGAATACTTCGAACAGTGGAAACTTTCCTCCTTTGTCACGGGTGGAGGTTCGGAGCAAATAAGTTTTGTCGCTGTCAGCCGCCTTTTTGATGTGGCGGGTATTCTGCACGGGTTAGATGTGACTTACGACCAGGTCGGACCACTGATTGAAGGGATTGACCCCGATCTTCATGCTCAAATCGACAGCGGTTTTGAGGACCTGGTAACCTACGTGACGAACCTCTACGAACAGGAACAAGCGGGCGTGGTGTTCACCCCCGAAGAAGCCGACGCTCTGGGCACTGAAGCGCAAGACAAGGGGCAGACGCTGGCGGCGCTGGTCGCTCAGGCGGCGTTTAAGTTGGGCCTGGAACTAGAACTTTAGGCCGCTAGACTGGTGAAACGTATGTGAGACATGAGCGGCAAGTTGTGCTCATTTCAACCCAAACTCACCCTCGTTGAGCAGCTTATCACGCACGCAAATGGAGACAAGATGGGCGTCGAACCACTATCACCTGCATCCATAAAATCATTATCACAAAAAACAGGCGGACTGGCGCGATATAAACAGACTATGCTCCTGATGTCGCTTTTTTCCGTCTGTTTTGGGCTGGCGCTCACCAGCGGCCTGTATTATTACCTGGTGCCGCATGATATAAATTGGAATGCCTCCCAAATGATATTGGTCATTCACCTCCTGGTCGGGATGCTGGCATTTATCACCATCGCACCCTTTATCTTTATCCATCAACATGCGGTGGAAGGACGCCGGTTATTTTTTGTAATTCCCTGGATAGCATTCCGGCGGCGAGAGAAAGAATCATCATGGCGGCAAGGTAAACGAGTGTGGGGATACCTCTTAACCTGGAGCCTCCTGGCACTTGGGCTAAGCGGATTCTTACTTACTCTGCCCGGTATATTGTGGTATTTCGAAATCGTCTGGCTGCCGGGTTATCGAATACCCTGGACGCTGGCTTTAGTCCATTTGGGCGCTGCCTTACTGACAGTGGGCTTGTTGTGGGCCCATTTAAGAAAGCTCCGTATGAGAGGGTCTAGTTCATGAGCCGCCCTATCCGCCTTATGATTTTTAGTGGGTTGATCTGTCTTGGACTGGCCGGAATTTTGAGCGTGGTACTGTCCGGACCAGAAGGTACTGGATTGGTTCTCAACGAAGATATTCCTTATTATTCGCTCCCCTGGAACGACAATCCTTTCTATCCGGGTGAGATCACAACCTCAGACGGTAAACTGGCTAATTGGGAAACAGCACCTTCAGCCGAGTTTTGCGCTCAATGCCACGAAAAAGAATACCGTGAGTGGGTGGTATCCATCCATGCTGTGACCGGACCTGATATTATCTATGAGACGATCATTGAGGCAAACGAACATGCCCACGCCAGCCGTTATGGCACCGAAAAAATCCGCTGGTGCGATAGCTGTCATGAACCCCTGCTAACGTTGATGGGTGGTGTAAACCCACTGGCGGTGGTCGGCCCCAACGCTGCCGCTGCTGAGGGAACAAGCTGTGTGGTCTGCCATACAACGGTTCACGCTGAACCGCTGGCTGGTAACGGGGCGCTGACCTTAGCCATCAACAACATCAACGAGTATTTCGATCCAGCCTTGATAATGGCAGCGCCTGCCGAACATGCGGAAGCGATGCAGTCCACGACGGTCAACCCTTTGTTAGGGCAGGCCGATTTTTGTGGGGCCTGCCATACTGAGATTCGCCCGCCCGCCGTCAATGGCGAAGAACCCATGCACTTACAAGACACTTTCGACGAATGGCGGCGTTCTGAGTATGCCGACCGGGGAATTCAGTGCCAAGACTGCCACATGAATCCCAATCCTGCCGGGTATGTGGCGGCACTCAAACAAGGCGAACAACCCGAAGAGGCTGTCTCGCATCGTTTTGTGGGCGTGAACTACCTGTTAACGGCGGCAGACTTACCTGACAACCTGATTGTGTTTTTGCGCGGCGGTCATCCCCCAGGGGATATTCCCTTGGATGAATGGCGTGATTCACTTCAAGAACAGCAGCGCCTGATCGTAGCGCTATTACAAGAAGCTGCCGATCTGAAAGTGGAGGCTTCCTCTGCGGTATCCCCCGGACAAGAACTGACTCTGAATGTGACTATCACCAACAGCGGCGCGGGGCATGATTTGCCGACCGGGCCGCGCGATCAGCGGCATATGTGGCTGGAAATGCAGGTCACGGATGCTCTCGGCAGTGTGGTATACCACAGCGGGTGGTTTAATAACCAGACCGGTGAACTGGACCCGGAAGCGGTCGTTTACATTAAGCTGTTGTACGATCAAAGTGGCGAACGTATTACCGAGCATATTCTCTTTAATGCGGTTCGCGTGGAATATTCGCGTCAACCGATCACGGCGGGGACAAGTGACACGATCCCCTATACATTCACACTGTCCCCTGATGTTCAAGGCCCACTGACGGTAAATGTGACATTGTGGTACCGATTAGTTTTGCAGGAGTTAGTCACCTATCAATTAGGTTTGGACATGATTGTTCCACCCGTGATGATGGCTCAGACCAACCTCCAAGTCCAGCTTCAATAGTCGGTGTTCTGGGCGAGTTATGGGCATAAAGTTACAATGGCATGAAAGGTTGCTGGTAGGTAGTCTCCGGCGGGGTGAGCCTCGGCTAAAGGATGTTTAATTTGCACAGGGCCTAAACAAAACCTGAAATAGGGACACGGGTGATGCCTTTGGACATAGGCTTCCGCTTCACACAAGTGGGTTTCCGCCGAGGATCACCCTTTTTCTCTCGATTGGTATTATGTCGGTTAATGTTCGCGTCGGAGATATGGCGCCGTGTACGATGTTTCTACGTTCAGCAGGTCTTTGGGTGTACCTTCAAACAAGATTTGCCCGCCTTTGTGTCCACCCTCCGGCCCCATCTCAATTATCCAATCGGCATTTTTGATAATATCCAGATTGTGTTCAATCACAACAACCGTATTGCCGTTATCAACAATCCGATTGATAACAGCCAACAAATGACTAATATCTGACATATGTAGCCCCGTTGTTGGCTCATCCATGACGTAAATACTGCCTTCTTTATGGAGTTCGCTGGCTAACTTAATCCGTTGACATTCACCACCGGAAAGGGT
>JACRBK010000066.1 GCA_016234525.1 Chloroflexota bacterium | reverse complement strand
GGAAGGTATCCAGGTCCATGTCACGCTCCTTTGTTTGCTTACAAAAGATTGTACATGCTTGGATACCTTCTTTCAGTACCGGACAAGCCTTAGGGGGTGAGGCCGTTCTTGCTGACGACTGAACACTGATAGCTGACGGCTCTTAACTCTCCGGCAGGGTATCCGGCGCGACCACCACATCGTGGCCGTTGCTCAGCCGATCTTGCAGCATCGTCCCTAACAAGGCTTCGACCATTCCGCCCGAACCGCTGCCGCTGACGGAGACATCCGGCACGATACGCACCTGATTCTCGCCGACCAACTGCATCAACTGAAGCGCGGTATAGCCCTGGGAGCCGAGCGCGTGCGCGCCCAGTTTGTAAGTCTCCGCTTTGGCGACACCAATGATACGCACTGCTTCGGCCTCGCCTGCCGCGCGAAGTTTGGTCGCTTCGGCTTCGCCGTTCGCCTGTTTGATCCGGGCATCTGCGTCCAACCCGGCGATACTCACGCCTTGCTCCGACTTGACCATCTGCTGCTGAATATCGGCCATCGCCGTTTCGCGCACCAACTGCTGGCGCTGCGTCTGCGCATCCTGCTGGACCTCGTAGGTCTTGCGCTGTTCCTCGGCGATCTTACGATCCGTCAGCGTTTGCATCAGGGTTTCGGGCGGGGTGATTTGACCGATTAGGGTGTCAATGGCCTGTACGTCGTACAACCCAATGGCCTGCCGGATGTGCAGTGCCGCTTCCACCTGCCGCTCACTGCGGGCGCTCAAAAAGTCAAGCACGGTAGAGTTTTGTGCCGCATTACGGAAGTAGTTGCCGACAATGGGCTGCAATACATGATCCACCATGTTCTGCATCGACCCCACGCGCGAGATCACTTTGGGCGCATCCAGCGCGCCGACATGGATGATCTGGGCGACTTCCAGCGCAAAGGCAAAACCATCTTTTGAGCGTACGGTGATATACGACAGCTTGGCATCATAGTTGTGGGCCTCGGTACGTTCAGCCCAGTTCAACACGATGTTGGTCGTTGGCACGAGTTCCGACTTCATCACGCGGGTATTTAGCGGATGTCTGCCGGGCAGCAGCGGCGATACCCATACGCCTTTGTGACCGGGATTGACCAGATCGCCATGTTTAAAATCTACGCCGCTCACATCCTCATGCGCTTTACCCACATACGAGATCACCACGCCGACATAACCGATAGGGATTTCCGTCATAGGAACCTGCTCAACCTGGACGAACCAGGGGTTGAGATTCCACGCGCCGGACAGCAAGATTTGTTCTTGCAGGCCGCGCCGCCCACCTGCCGCGATAAAATTCTGGGCATTCTGGAAATTATCGTGACCTTCTACAATCTCCCCGGCGATCTCCGCCTGCTCAATCGGGGTGCCGTCCTGGGTGGTTACGATCCCGACACGGTCGGGTTGAATCCGGTAAACCTGGAGCAGTTCGGCGGGCATCCCGTGATCACGTGCATTTTCCGCCGTAATAACGGTGAACAGGGCGCGGTTGATACGGTAGGTTCCGGCAGTCAGAATGCCGAGTTGGCGACCTTTTTCGCCGCCTTTCATCAAGAACTTACGTGCGTCCTGAAAGTTGTCACACGGGACGATCCGGCCCAAGATGCGCTCCGGTGGGATCGATACGCCGTCTGCCGCCACGACCAGCCCGATTTCGCCTTGCGGGATGACGATCACGGGCGCTTTTTGAACGGTATAGACCCACGGCCAATAGCCGAGATACCAACCGGGCGCCAGGGTATCGGCTTGATACCCGGCTTCGCCATTGAGCGCGACAAACTGCCCTGGCGGAAGATTCCGCCGCGAGAATTTCTTGATCACCACGCCGACCTGACGTTCATTGATGATCACCAGGCCGAACACGACGCGGGGGAATGCCAGCAGCACCAGCACCCCCATAAAAACCACAATCAGGATTAAAAACGGAACCGGATCAGGCATGATCCACCTCCATGGTTACTGCCCAAGACAAATCAAACAATGCTTATCATCTTACCCCTGATCGGGCTTTTTATAAGATTTTTAGCTGACATCCGTCTGACATCGCCGAATCAATGGCATTTGCCTATCGTCTGGCAGAGCTGGGTCAGGTGCAGGCGATCGTGCTGTGCCGTGAAGTGCGCCATTTCTAACAGCGTGGTAGGGCCAAAAATCGTATGCCGTGCCGGGCGCTGCCAGTCTTCGGGAGCTAATCCGGTCAGGAATGTCAGAGTCGTCTGGCGTTCGACGGCGAACTTCTGCGCCAAGCCCAATGGACTGCCGGGGCAGGGGCGCGCCAAGGGGCCGGGCGGCGCTTTGGGTTGTGATAAGAATGGGTTATCCTCGGCCTGAATTTTCAGCAGGCGCGGGCGCTGCACATCGCGCTCACTTTCCCACAAGTGGCACAAGACCTCTATCGGCGACCATTCTTGCTGATCCGGATGTTTATGCCAGCTATGCTCCGGGGCCTCACGCACAATGCCGAACACCGCCGCGAGATTGCCGTTCAGCCGGGGAATCACCTGTTCAACAGTGTGGGGCTGGGGGGCGAGCGTCTCGAACCAGTTTTCCTGCTGCGCCCGGCAGGCGAAATCCGCCAGGGTGCCGAATCCATCCGGTTGGATGGGCGCGGCGGGATCAGGTTGTTGGCCGGGCGGCACGATCCAAAATGTATTCAGCCCGGCGCGCGCCGCAGCCAGCATATCGTTTTCCCAATCATCACCCACCATGATCGCTTCGTCGGCCTGCACGCCGATGCGCGCCAAGATTTCCTCATAATAAGCGGGGTTCGGCTTGGCATAGTGCATATTTTCCAGCGTCGTGACCAGCGCGAAAGGGACTTGCTGCGGCGAAACGCCTGCCCAGGTGAGGCGTTGTTCGATAGCCGTCCGTGGGAAAAAGGGACTGGTCGCCACCGCCACCGCATACCCCTGCGCGATCAGCCAGTCTACCAGCGGGCGTGACTCCGTGCGCGGTGCGGTATAACTCTGCAACTGGGCATAGTCGGTGCGATAAAAGTCCTCCACGACGGCATCAAAGTCCTGGCGGCTGACGGTCAGAGTCGGGTCCAGCACTTCGTAAAAGACATCCCAGTTGGTACGCAGCGGGTCTTGACTGAACACCACGGCGCGCGTTCCGGCCATCAGCCCGCCGATCACGCTCGGAATCCCTAACCGCTCGTGTAAAAAACGATCCAGCAGGCCCAGGTACGTCTCGGTAAAACGGCGGGTAGGGTTGCCCAGCAGCGTATCATCCAGATCGAGCAGCACAGCTTTGATCATTGTTTTGGCGCTCCCATGTTTTTTTGCCTCAATGAAAGAGATAAACGAGTGATGCGCGAAGCATTAATCATCGTCTTTGTGCTCCAATGCTTCTTTGAACAGGCGCAGCCCGTCGTTTTCTTCAATATCCTGGGGGCAGCCAACATAGGGATTCTCGATGGGGATATCATGCCGCAGACACCACGCCTCGACGCGCATCCGGCGCACGAATCCCAGCCAGACACCTTCAATGGTCAGGCTCAGTTTCATATCCGGGCTGGCATTCGCGCGCACAATGTCCGGGACCGAACAGCGCGCACAGTCGCCGGGCCGCCATTTCATCGAGTCGGCATTGGATTTAACGAGACGGCATTCCTGCACGGAACGTCCGCGGTTAAAATCTTGATAGTAGTGTGGGCATTCTTTGCCTGCTGGTGTTCGCATAGGCCGAATCCTTTGCGTGTGTAGTGGTCGTTAGTTTTTAGTTGACAGTTTTTAGTTCTCAGTTTTCAGTTCTTGGTGATCAGGATGAGCGGCGACAGGCTGTTTTGGATAGGGGCGCTGCTTGATATCCTGATCGCTGACGGCTGAAAGCTGATGGCTGACACCCAAATATACCCCAAGTCTGGACATATTTCTGCGAGCGTGTAAAATTTCTCCGTCAGATATTGTTGTTGTCAGGATCATTTGCCCCCAGAGGGTAAAAAACTTTGCCCCTCAGTTTGAAGGAGTCTTGTATGCCGAAGTTGTGGCGCTGCATCCGGCCAGTTCTGCTGGTCACTGTTTTGTTTGTGCTGGTTTTTCCGCTGGCCTCCCTGTACGCTCAGGACGGCGAAACCAAACCCGTCGTGATCCAGGGTACGCCCGAACTGGAAACCCTGGTAGGCGCGATCCGCGATCAGTATGTCGCCTCGCACCCCAGTGAAGAAATTCAACTCGATCCGCGCGGCGGTCTGAGCAGCGGGTTTGAGGCGCTGTGTAACGGCGAAGTGGATATTGTTATGTCGACGCGGGCCATGACCGACGAAGAAATTCAGGCGTGCGAAGCCAACGGCCAGTCTTTTGTCGAAACCGTGTTGGGCTATGAAGGGGTCGCGCTGCTGGCGAATCCTGAATCGGAACTGGTGTGCGTTGATCAACTGACCGTCGAAAATGCCTGGCAGTTGGGATCCCCCGCCGAGGTGACGTGGCTGGACCTGGGTTCAACCACAGTGGAAACCCCGGTGTCGTTCTACGGCCCTGAGAATCTCAGCCCGGCTTATGTGCTGTTCCGTTCGATGCTCCCGGCAGAAGCGCTGCGCGAAGACATCGTGACCGCGCCGGAAATGGCCGAAATTTTGACCAAGGTGCAAGAAGCGGGTTCGAGCGCGTTTGGCTTCATGTCGTATGCCGACTTTGCCGCGCTGGAAGGCAGCAGCGAATTTGATCTGCTCGACGTGATCGATGCGGACGGTAACTGCGTGAATCCCGGCATGAGCACGTTCGCAGCGCGCACCTATCCACTCGCGCGCACCGATTATCTGTATGTGAATGCGGCCAGCGCTCAGCGCTCGGAAGTGCGCTCGTTTATGGAATACGCGCTGGTGGATGAAGCTGGCGTTCAGACCGTTGGGGCCGCTCAGGGGTTCACCCTGGCCGATTCCGCGAGTTACGAATACGGTCTGAATAACCTCGTTTCAGGCACGACGGGCCGCACGTTCAGCCGTCCCCTGTCACCGGTCGATGTTTCGACGGCAGAAGCGGGAACCATCACCGTTAACAGCACGTCGGTGCTGAAAACGCTGACCCAATCGATCACCGGGGGATTCAAAACCCGTTTTGCGAACGCGACCATCACCACCAACTTCACCAGCAATACGCAGAGTTGGCAGGCGTTCTGCACAGGCGTGACCGATGTGATCGCCAGTACGCGCCCCGCCACCGCTGACGAACTGGCGTTGTGCGAAGAAAACGGCGTCACCCCCTACAGCATTGACTATGGCCGTGAAGCGTTGATTCTGGCTGCGCCCGCCGGGGCCGATTGGCTGGAATGTGCCGATGCGGACCTGCTCGGCAAACTGCTGCGCGCCGGAACCGAAGAATCACCCGCGCCGGTCAAATGGAACGAAATCAATCCCGACTGGCCCGACCTGGATATTCTGCTGGTTCTGCCGCCCTTCAAATCCGGCGAAACAGATTATCTGGTCCTCACAGTTGTGAATGATCTGACCTTCCCCGTGCGTTTGGATGTCACCGAAGATGACGATCCGCTCTATCGCGCGCAGGGTGTGGCGAACACCGACAATGGTTTCACTTATCTGTGGTGGGCCGATCTGCAAAGCAGCACAGCGGAGATCAAACAGTTAGCCGTCGATGCGGGTAATGGCTGTGTCGCGCCGTCGCCTGAAACCCTGGCCGATGGTTCGTACCCGCTGTCCTACCCGATCACCTATACCTTCAGCCAGAAATCGTTTGCCAACCCGTTGGTGCGCGCGCTGCTGTGGCACTTTTTCGATACGACCTCGCTTGATACGGTCGCCGCGTCCAACTTCTTCGGGCTGGATGTGGAAGCCCTACGCGGCGCTCAGCGTGAAGCTGTGTACACGCTGCTAGCGGGTTATGTCGCCCCGGTGGAAGGCGAAGTGACTCCTGAAGCCACCGCCGAACCAACGGTAGAACCCACTGTCGAACCGACCGTTGAGCCGACGGTAGAACCCACTGAAGAACCGACCGTCGAACCGACGGTTGAGCCAACGGTGGAACCGACCGAGGAACCGACAGTTGAACCGACTGCCGAGCCGACGGTTAGACCAACCGTAAAGCCGACTGAGAAACCGACCGTCGAACCGACGGTTGAACCGACTGCCAAGCCGTAACAGGTTTTTGTAGGGATAGGGTCTGCCTCATCCCTACCATGATGCCCTGTTGGGCTGAGTTCTTCATAAGCAAGAATCACCCCTTCGTCAAGACCATTTGGCGAGGGGGTTTCTTTTTGGACACCGCCGTGTTACTGGCTCAAATCAACCGGGCAATCGGCTGGATTGCAGTAAATGACGATCTCCATCTGATGCCAGTAACTCACATCGTCCGGCGCGATCTTTTCAGCAGGCCAGGGCAGTCGCTTGAACCGTTTGAGTTCGATCCACTCCGTCGCCAACACGTTTTTAATCGCTATTTCTTTAGCACGGACTTCCTGGCTCGAAAGCGCCGTGTCGCGCAGTACCGTATAGGGATACGAGTCCGAATAGACGATGATTTGCGCGTTCGATTGGCTCACTTTTTCGGCTGAGACTTCGCCCGCATACGTGTATTCCGTCTGATAATCCAGCGGATCAAGCGGAACATTATACGGTTCCAGCATATGAATGGCTGTCCCGCGTGGAATATGTTCGTAGATCCATGCCTGGGCGCGCAGCCGGTTATCCGTCGTGCTGATCTGGGTGGTGAACCATAGTCCGATCACGCCCGGCCAGCCGATCAATAAGAACAGCGTGATCATCCGCCAGGAGTGCTGTCGCCAGCGATCCCACCACGCAGCGAACGCAGATCCGGCCAGCAGCGCGATGGGTAGGAGCAGTGGAAGCAGCAGGTTAGCCTGAAGGCGTTTGCCCGGCAGCGCCAGGGCTGTGTAGACCAGCATATAGAGGATCAGCGCCAGGCCCAGCCAGGCCGTTTGCCACTGGTCGCGCCAGCGGCGCAAGGTGAGGATCTGCCCGGCGATAGCGGCCAGCAGAGCAGCAGGACCGAGGGCGACCAGCGCCACATAACGCCAATTATAATAAAACGACTCTAATCCACGTTCTGCCGTAAATCCGGGCCCGCCGCCCTCCGTC
>JACRBK010000065.1 GCA_016234525.1 Chloroflexota bacterium | reverse complement strand
TGGCGCTCGAAACAGGCGATCAGACAGGTTTCACGGCGCGTTTATCTGCCCAACTTCCCCAGGTCGAGACAGTATCGCTCAACCCAACGGCGCCATCGGGGGAGATGATCCACCGCGCTCACGCCCTGGCTGAGTCGTCGGACGTGCTGATCGTCACAACGCGCAATGCCCATCTGGTTCCCGCCCAGATGGAAACCGTCCGGCCCTTAGTGGCGAAGGGTAAAAAAGTGATTTTGATCTGTCTGCGGAATCCGTATGACGCGGGCGTGTTAACCGAAGCCGGGACGGTGATCTGTACCTGCGGCGACAGTGCACCTTCGCTGCAAGCAGCGGTGGATGTGCTGGTTGGCAAAATTACACCGACGGCTGCGCTGCCCGTCCCGCTGACAATGGGTTAGGGTGTTTGTTCGAAGCGGGGCAGGGTATGTCCTGCCCCATTTGGACAGAGGGAAAAATTAGACCACAACCCCAATCGTCAGCATGATATTGGCATAAATACGCGCTTCGCCGGTGGCGATGACCAGCCCGACATCTTTGGTACGCGCCAGTTCGTAAAAAGCGAAACGTTCTACGCGCTGGAGTTCGTGCGAAGGCAGCAGCGCGGAAAACTCTCCAAAAATGGGCGGGGTACTGCCATCATTCGGCTGCATGACATGAACGGCCTCTACCGGAATGGTGGCGATCAGCGGTTCAAGCACATCGGTGACGTTGACCAATCCCGGCCTCAGATTCAGAAAAACGAAGGTCGCAGCGGGATTAGCGCCGGTGGTAAAAGGGAAATTACCATCGGCGATCAGCACTTTACTGCCATGTCCCAGGCGGCCTAAAGCGGCTAACATTTCGGGTTGTAATAACTGTGTACGCAGCATCTTTTCTCCTCAAATTAGCTAAACAACAGGCGCATTTCATCCGGCAGCGGGTGGAGCGCTCGATACACGGACAATCAGATTAACCGGCAGAATAATATCCTGAGGCTCACCGGGGCCATCTTGACTCAATCGTTCGAGCAGCAGTTGGGTGGCGCGATGCCCCATTTCATAGGCGGGCTGCTCGATAATGGTCAGAAAGGGATCAAAACCAACCGACATTGGCAGGTCGTCAAACGACACCAGTGAAATATCTTGCGGCACGCGCAGCCCGGCCTCACGCAGGGCGCGAAAAGCCCCAATCGCAATAAAGTTGTTCGCCGCAAACAATGCTGTTGGAGGCGGCTGCATGGTAAGCGCTTTGTTCGCCGCCGAGAAACCGCCTTCAATTGTAAAGGATGAAAATACCGCACGATGGGCTTCGTGTTCTAACCCGGCTTCGCGCAGTGCCCGGCGGTACCCTGCGATACGATCGGTCGAGGATGTGATATGCATCGACCCACCCAGTGCCGCGATCCGCTGGTGACCGAGTGAGAGCAGGTGGTAGACCAGATCATGCGCGCCTTGCTCTGAGTCGCACCGCACCACATCCACACGGAAATCAGGCACGCGGCGGTCGAGCAGCACAAACGGTAAATTCCGATTTTCTAAAAAGGTGATTGATTCTGGCGTTCTGGCGGTGGGGACCAACAGCAGGCCATCGACTTGTTTTTGGGTCAGGACATTAACATAACGGCTTTCTTCTTCGGCAGACTCATCCGTGTTACAGAAAATCACGCTGAACCCGTGTTCGCTGGCGGCATCTTCAACACCGCGCGCCAGGGTTGTAAAAAAGGGGTTGGTGATGTCTGTCAGGATCAAGCCAATCGTGCGGGTGCGCTTAAAACGCAGGCTGCGCGCCAGGGAATTGGGGACATAATCGAGTTCTTGAATCGCTTTTTCGACACGTTCACGAGTTTCCTGACTGATATAGCCGGACCCGTTGATCACCCGCGAGACGGTCATCTTCGACACGCCCGCTCGTTTTGCCACATCAGCGATAGTGACCATCAAAAACTCTCGTTCCAGGCTGCAATAGAAAATAAGGGCAATAGTTAGTATGGTTTCAGGTCTTTTCGCGCACGTTCTGTTACCGATAACATAAACCCAAAATAGCACGAAAGCAGGGAGCTTGTCAAGTAGGTGGCTCAAATTGAGGCGGGGTGCAGCAGGAACCTACAAATTTGTTGACAGGTAGTCGCCGATATTGTATTCTGAAAGTCAACAAAAGCAAACGAAATCTCATAACATCATTTAAAAAGAATTGATCACAACTCCATCAGGTGCTTTATGAATCCCTATAATGTTCTTGCGGTTGACCTGGGTGCCGAGTCCGGGCGGGTGATCGAGATTACATTCGACGGTCAACGCCTCGCCTCCCGCGAAATCCATCGTTTTCCGAACGTGCCGGTGCGCGTCCACCAGACGATTTACTGGGATGTCCTGCGGCTGTGGCAGGAGATTCTGACCGGCATCAACCAGGCCGGATCGCCGCCCAACAGCATCAGCATCGATACCTGGGGCGTGGACTTTGCCCTGCTGGATCGGGACAGCAATCTGCTGGCGAACCCGGTGCATTACCGTGATGCGCGCACCGATGGCCTGATGGAGTGGGTGTTTGAGCGCATCCCTCGCCGCGCGGTATTTGAAAAAACAGGTATCCAGTTTATGCAGTTGAACACGCTGTACCAGCTTGCCAGTCTGGTCAAAAATCACAGCCAGATCCTGGAAATGGCGCACAGTTATCTGGCGCTGCCGGACCTGTTCAATTATTGGTTGTGCGGAGCCAAACAGGGCGAATTTACCCACGCGACCACGACTCAGTTATTCAACCCGCGTACTTGCAGCTGGGATCGTGAACTGTTGGACGCAGTAGGGATTCCAGCACATATCTTCCCCGAAACCGTCCAGCCGGGGGAGCGATTGGGAGATTATAATGGCATTCCGGTCATCACTGCTGCCGCGCACGACACCTCCAGCGCCGTGATCGCTGTCCCCACCACGACGGAAAACTTCGCCTATCTCAGCAGCGGAACGTGGAGCTTGCTCGGTCTGGAACTGGATCATCCGGTCATCGACGATGAAGCTTATCAGGCGAACGTCACCAACGAGGGCGGCGCGTATGGGACCTTCACCTTCTTAAAAAATTTAGCGGGTCTATGGATCGTGCAGCAGTGTCGCGTCACCTGGCAGGCCGAAGGACAGAGTTACAGTTATGACCAGCTTACGCACGAAGCAGCGCAGGCGGACCCTTTCCGGAGTTATATTGACCCCGACGATCCGGCATTTTTGCCCCCTGGTGATATGCCTGCCCGTGTGCGGGAAATCTGCCGCCGCACCGGCCAACCTGTGCCGGACACCGTCGGACAGATAGTCCGCGCTGTGTTTGAAAGTCTGGCCCTGAAATATCGTTTCGTACTAGAGCGTTTGATCGCGCTTACGGGCAAACCGGTAGACCGGCTGCATATTGTCGGCGGCGGCGGGCGCAACGCCCTGTTATGTCAGATGGCCGCGAATGCCACCGGGCGGCAGGTGATCGCCGGGCCGTTTGAAGCAACCGCCTTGGGTAACGGCATTGTGCAGTTGATCACGTTGGGCGCGCTGGACAACATCACCCAGGCCCGCGAGATCTTGAGCCGCACGCAAGATACGATCACCTATGATCCGCAAGAAGTCGAAACCTGGAACGAAAAATATCAGCAGTATTGTTCGCTGTTACAAGATAATCAGGCCCGTCACTAGAGGCGCGGCGGCGCTCTAAGGCGGGCATACTCACACAGAAGCTACTTTAAGAAAGGGCAGGTTGATGAACGGTTGGTCGGGTAACACCCTGGTGATAGACCTTACGACAGGCAGCATCGCTGCTGAGCCGTTAAATATGGATATTGCACACCAATTTATCGGCGGGCGCGGAATCGGAGCGAGGCTGCTCTGGGATCTCGTTGGTCCCGAAGTCGATCCGCTGTCGCCGGAGAATGTCTTGATTATTGCGACCGGCCCCCTGACTGGCACGGGTTTTCAAACCAGCAACCGTTTTTCGATCAGCACCAAGTCACCGCTGACCGGCACGGTGTTGGATGCTAATTCCGGCGGGACATGGGGAATGCGTTTCAAACGCGCCGGGTATGATCTGATGATCATCAAAGGGCGCGCCGCGCATCCGGTGTATATCGAGATCAAAGGCAGCGAAGTGTCGATTAACGATGCGTCGGCGCTGTGGGGTATGACCGTGCCGGA
>JACRBK010000545.1 GCA_016234525.1 Chloroflexota bacterium | reverse complement strand
TGGCGTTGCCCTGGTGCGTATGGCCTAACACGCACAGCGTCCCGCCGTCAGCTTTACGCAGCCCTTCGATACACTCCACGGTGGTGGTTTTGCCCGCCCCGTTCGGACCGAGCAGCCCAAACACTTCGCCGTCTTGCACCTCGAAGCTGATGCCATCCACCGCCGGAACGCCGTGATACACTTTGCGCAAACCGGATACTTGAATCGCAGGCATGGTGTGTGCTTGTTCCTTTCACTACTCTGGGCGACTCCCGCAGCATACCCTCTCCCCCTGGGGGAGAGTCAAGAGTCAATATGGACTCTGGTGATTATACGTTTTTGCGGGCGAACGGTTGCGACTAATTTATCTTTGTTCCCTCGATCTCCTTGCCCTACTTGCTGTGCCCTGGTTGATAGCCCCACCTCTGTATCTCCTCCCCACTGCGCTTCGCTGGCGGAGAGGGGAAAATTGGGCGAAGCAGCGTGCTTCTGTGAAAACCTGGTCGGCTGCGGTCCCCTCTCCAACCCAGTTGGAGAGGGGGTAGGGGGTGAGGCCGAGTAGGTATGAGAGAGGGTTGGTTATCCCGCCGCCGCAGGCTCAAGCCCTGCGGCTAGAGAAAAAATCTGGAAGCGCACTAAAGGCGCTGAAAACCAGACACTCCCCAGCCCCTTCAGTGGGCTTCCCCGCTCTTTGGATAGCCGGGCCGCTTGAGCGCCCGGCGACGGCTACAAAACCTGCTCGGACTAACCAGTAGGGGGTGAGGCCGATCTTCACTTTTGGCTGATGGCTAAGCGCTGATCGCTGACGGCTTATTGAGTTTGCTTTCGCCCCAACTTGCACTACAATGGCTGGCAGTCTACTATGCTGAGGGCGGAGCTGAGAAGGGCTGAAAGCGGGGGCAGTTCGCCGCGCCCGGTGGTGTTTGCAGAGTGGTGGTCAGGAGAAATCGTCGGATGAGCCGAAAGAGCCAAAAACCCTTATTTCATATTGTGCCGGTGGTGGTGCTGATTCTGCTGGCCGGGCTGGCCTGCAACCTGCAAGTGGGCGGTGATAACGGCCCCAATTCGCCACTGCCGACCACTGTCCAGCGCCCGACGGTGGAAATTCTCGAACCCACCGAAGGCGCCTCCTTCCGCGAAGGTCAAGATGTCTCGGTGCGCGCCAGAGTGACCGGTGCGCTGCCTGTCACCCAGGTTGAACTGCTCGTGAATGGGATTCGCATCTCCAGCCAGGTTCCCAACAGCGCTACCGGCGAAGTAACTCTGATCTACAAGGCTCAGCAGCCCGGCACAGTGATATTATCGGTTCAGGCCTCGAGCAACACGATTGCGGGGCTGCCCGTCCAGCGCACGATTATTGTGCTGCCCGAACTTTCGCCAGGACAGGGCGGGACAGGCGTCACGCCACAGTCTCAGCCGACATCGGCGATACCAACGGTCTATAATCCGCAGTGCCGCGCCCGCGTCAATGAAAGTAACCTGCGTTTCCGCACCGGTCCAGGGACGAATTATGATATTATCGGCAACCTGAGTGCGGGCAACGAGCCGCTAATCACCGGCTACGCGGATCGAACTGATGGTCGTTGGTGGCAGGTATCGTGGCAGTCGCGCACCGGCTGGATTCGCTCTGACTTTGCAACCCAGTTAGGCGAGTGCAGCAATATTCGCCCGGCGGTGGTTCCGGCTTCGCCTACGCCCGCCGCGACGGGTACGCCGCAGATCACCCAGGCCGTAGCGACCACGACTCCGACACTGCCCGATCTCACGCTCAGCATGTTTGAGGGAGTCACGAACATCCAGTTAGGTCCAGACGGCACGGCCCAGGCGACCTATATTATTCGAGTGAAAAACGTGGGCGGGGTGTTGTCGGGCCAGTTCCGTATCGCGATTGCGCAGCCCAACGGCCAGACCGTGACCTATGATGTCCCCGGCCTGAATCCGAACCAGGAATTCCAGGTTCCCAGCTCAGGATTGACCGTAACCTTCAATAGCAGCACGCCCACGCAAACGCAAATCCTGGTGACGGTGGACGATCAGAACACCATCGTGGAAAGCAACGAGAATAACAATCAGGCCTATAAATCCATCACGGTGAGTCCCGGCCCTGCGACGAACACGCCGCAGGCGACCATCGCCACCGGGTAATGGTAGGGGCAGGGCTTGCACTTTTACGATTTAATAGGTCATACGGATTTACCGCTATCCCCCGTCGATGCTGCGCATCGCTCCCCCTTTCTCTGCGCAGAGAAAGGGGGAGAAGGGTCGGCGGCGGTAGGGGATGAGGCCAAAAGCCGGGCGCGGCAGCGCCGCTCCCCTACGCTGAAAGCTGTTGTTACGGCGTGGTGCAGTTGCGCGAGCCGCAGATTTCCAGCACTGTGTTCATCTGATCGAGCGCGCCAATCGTCCCATAATTGGTGATCGAAAACTGGTAGAACTGGATCGCCTGACCGGGATCGGGGGCGACATTCGCCCAGCGGGTATAGGCCAGCGCCGCATCTGCCGGATCACCGAGCGAGTCTGCCAGATCTGCCGCGCATTGATAGTTCCGCGCTGCGTCATTCAGGCTGCCCAGCATCTCGTACAATTCCCCAATGCGCAGATACATAACCGGCGACTGCACCATAGGCCGGGCTTCTCCGTCCGGCACGGCGACAGCAGGCCGCTGGACGCAGCCCAGGTCAGGCAGTGCCAACAGCACCCCTAACGCATCCAGGACCAGATCGTTGGTGCGATACAGGCTCGCCAGCGCTAACGCCTGCGCATCGGCAGGCACATCGAGCGATTGAATTGCCTGGATTCCCGCCAGCACTGTGTCTAGTTGGCCGCCGCTCAATTCGCTGGCTCCGAACGCTCCCGGATCAAACCCTGGCGCTAACGTCGAGACTCCGGCGGGCAGGGTGAACACCGTCGGCGTCTGATCGCGCATGGTCCAGGCGGGATCATCATAATAATAAAATGCCGTCACCGCCGGATAAGGATTACAGCGGGGGACTTCGCTGCCGCGCTGGTCCAACAGGCTCAGGTCGGTGCATAACACACGCACCGTCGTGCGCCCTGCCAGATCAATATAATCACTGCTGCGCAGACTCGCGCCGGGCAGCAGCGGCGACCAGGCATTCACATCCCAATCGACGCGATTCATCCGGGCGTCTGCGCCGTTATCCAGCGTGAGTACAATATGGGCCGGTTCCGATCCGGCGTTTTGTTGGCGCGGCTGGGCAGCGGCAGGCGTGAGGGGGATCAGGGCCAGGGCCAACAGGATCAAGGGGAGGATCAGGGTTTGTTTGCGCATGACATTCGCTCCAACTTATGAGAATTTATCTATTACACTTTGGCAACGATTACCTTCACCGGCGATCCCAACTGCTTCATGAGATTCATGCATACTTCCCAGGTAAGCGGGAAAGCGGTGGTGTCGGCGGCTGCCAGCACCATGAGAATATCGCGCAGCAAGGTAATATCTTCATCCGGCTCGAAACCACCCACCACAAAGCAGCTTTCGGCCCAATCCACCAGTTCAGCTAGTGTGATACTCTGGTTCAGGTATTCCATCAGTTTTTGACTTACCATTTGTCGTGTGATCATATTTCATTCCCGGATTGACTATCTTCCTCTTCAAACACCTCAGGCCCTGTGTCTACCGGATATTTTTGATGCCGCTGAACTAACACACCCTGGTCGTTATAGATTTCTTGCACGACTTGTAGGGTATTTTCATCAGCATCCACCAGCTTAACCATTCGCTGAACCCCCCACACTATTCCTTTACGTCGATCCAATACTTTCTGCCTCCACCTGGCAGATCTTCCCAGAACTCGAAATCCTTCTGGTTTCGTTCGCGTTTACCCATAGAATCCTTTTCTCAAAACTGAAAAGTTACCCCTCCCGCCCTGGCAGCACGGTTTCACCGCCTGCCGATGTGGTGACGATTCCGCCGTAGCCGGTGCGGCACGTCTCCTGGGAGGACAGGCGGCGGATCGCTTCGTCACGCCATGCTTCCTGGCGGCTGTTGGCGGGGCGACCATTTCGCACCAGCCGCCATTCTTCTAAGGCGGCGTTGATGGTGGGATCATCACCGCACAGGGCGTCATAGGTCAGCGCCAAATAAAAGTGCAGGTTCAGCTCGGTTCCCAGCACAAACGGGCGCAGGTTATCATCCGGCCCGCACGACATATCGGCCCGGCCCGCCTCCGCCATCGCCGCGGTCTGCTCAGGAGACTGCGATGTTTCCGACAGGGTGATGAATATGCCCTCGGCAGCAGAGAGATTGTTACGGGCCTGCTGGGGCGCGTTGCTTTCGAGATACGCCCGCCCGCGTGACAACCACATCAAATATTCCATCTCGTCGGCTTCATCCAACGTGTCGAGGCCGGGCAAAAAACTCTTGTTACCGTTCATCATATCTACGCGCGCCCGATCCAGCAGGGTTTGGCCGTCTTCGAGCAGTTGCAGCGCCTGATCGGTATCGCCCTGGTCAATATACAACTGCGCCAGATGATACCGCGCCAGCAGCAGCCGCGAATCGGCCTCCAACACCCGCTCAAAGACCGTCTGTGCCCGGCCCGGCGATCCGAGCGTCTGGTACAGGCAGCCGACCTCTAATAAGGAACCGGCGTGCGGATCAGGATCGAGGCGGGCGGCAGATTCCAGATAAAGTTCAGCTTCGGCGGCGTTCCCTTCGCGGATCGCCTGCTGCCCGAAAATGTTGTAGATCAGCGCCGCGCCGGGGGGAGCCGCGAAATAGAACATGATCACGACGATCAAAAACAGACTTGCCAGCGAAAATGTCAGTTTGCCCTGCCACGACGACGTGACACCTTTCAGGATCAGGTCCTTTAAGATTTCGCGTCCGGCGATGATACTCGCCAACCCGATCCCAACCTGGGCAAACACTGACGCGCCAGAGAGCAGGTCCGGGCCGTTGATCGCTAACCGCTGCGCCAACAGGGTGACCAGCACCACTGAGGCCAACGCCGGAATCAGCGAGAAAATGAACCAGATCGTATTCAGGCGGCGGGCGCGTTTGGCGCGGGGATAGTTAAGGAACCACCACCAGCGGTCATTACTGGGCGGAGTAGGTTGGACCTCGCGCAGTTCTGACGTTTCGAGATCGGCGGCTTCGAGCGCCCGTTGGCCGAGCCGCTGCAACCGCGCCTCATTCGACATCACAAAGTCCAGCACGCCGCGCCGCGATTCATACGAGGCACCCTCGCGCCGCTCAATGGCTTCTTGCACATGGTCACGCGCCCACAGCGCCTCTAATAATAACTGGCGAATATGGCGGCGGCGTTCGACCTGCGGCCCGCTGAAGATCACCGGGCTGCCCTGAGCGAATCGTAACAACCGTGTTTTGATGTCGCGCGTCAGATTTCCTGCCTCGCCGCCCGCGTCGTTCAGCACCCGGAACAGACCGCCGAACAGGGTCACCGGCACCGCCAACAGCGCCCGCAGCAGCACCTTGGGCCAAGAGATGCTGGTCGGGTCGATGACTACAGGGGTCATTTCTCGGTGAGGCAGCGCATCTTCCAACCGTTGCAGCGCCATTTGATAGGCTAACTGTGCCTCAGAAAGTTCAACCGTTTGGGTTGTGGTGGGTTGTTGAGCGTCCATCGTTCCACCTCATGCTTAATCTCTTTATAGGTAGTGTAGCACACCCCAGAAATCCCGAACAACCACCGTCCCACCTATCGCTGCCCGCTG
>JACRBK010000552.1 GCA_016234525.1 Chloroflexota bacterium | reverse complement strand
GTGACGCAAAAAAACAGCGAGCGGCGCAAAATCCGCGTGCGCACCGCCGATGTAAAACACCTCAAACAAGAGTTCAGCCTGCTCAAAGACATTTATAATAAGGCGTGGGAGAAAAACTGGGGATTTATCCCATTCGCCCCGCGCGAACTTGATCAGATGGTCCACGAGATCGGGCAGTTTTTTGATCCGCGCATGGCGTTTTTCGCCGAAGTCGAGGGCGTGCCGCGCGCGTTTTTGCTCGGCCTGCCCGATATGAATCAAGCGCTGCGCCATGCCTACCCGCGCCCTGGCAAACCGGACTGGATCAGCCTGCTGCAACTGCTGTGGCATTGGAAGGTGCGGTCCAAAATCGATCGCGTGCGGGTGATGCTGATGGGAATCGAAGATGGCTACCGGACGATTGGCATTGATGCCGCTCTGTTTATCGAAGCCTATAACACCGGGCATAAACTTGGCTGGCAGCACGGCGACGGCGGCTGGGTATTGGAAACAAATGGGCCGATGAATCGGTTGGCTCAAGCCTTAAACGGGCGTATTTATAAAACTTATCGTGTTTATGAACGGGCGCTGGCCCCTCAGCCAGCAGGGCAGAAGGGAGAACAAGCATGACTCCGGTGACAGTACGCAAAGTCGAAAATAAAACCGATCTGAATACCTTCATCACGCTGCCCTGGAAAATCTATAAAGATAACCCCTATTGGACTCCCCCTTTGCTATCGATGCAGCGGCACAAGCTGGATCGTGACAAGAATCCCACCTGGAAACACCTGGAAGGCGATTATTTTGTGGCGTGGCGCGGTGATCAGCCCGTCGGCACGATTGCAGCGTTTATCAATCATCGCCATAACGAATATCACAACGAGCGGATTGGCTTCTTCGGCTTTTTTGAAGTCTACGACGATCAAGAAGCGGCTCATGCGCTGCTCAAAACCGCGGCTGATTATGTCAAAGCCAAAGGGTATACCGCGCTGCGCGGCCCGGCCAGCTTTTCGACCAACGACGAATGCGGCCTATTGATTCAGGGGTTTGAGGATGAGCCGGTCGTGGCGTACCCCTATAATCCGGCATACTACCAGTCGTTGATCGAGAGTATGCCAGGGTTTGTCAAAGTGATGGACACGAACGCTTATTATTTAACGCTGAGTGATGCGGGCGATTCTGAAAAAATTCAGAAGATGCTGCGTATCAATCAAAAAAATAACGAGCGCCGGGGTATCGTGGTCCATGCCCCCAACCGGCGCGATCTGAAAGCGGAATTTGTGACGCTAAAGGATATTTATAACAGCGCGTGGGACAAAAACTGGGGATTTGTGCCGCTCACTAATGATGAACTGGACGCGCTGGTTAAAGATATGAGTATGTATATTGATCCGCGCGTTACGTTGTTTGCCACCGTCAACGGGGAACCGGCGGGCTTTTTGTTGGCCGTGCCGGATCTGTTCCAGGCGGTTCACCTGGCCCACCCACGCCCAGGCAAGCCGGAAATCTTTAGCTTGGTTCAGGTGTTATGGTATTGGAAGGTGCGACGAAAAATCTCTCGCATTCGTATTCCTTTTATGGGCGTCAAAGAAAAATTTCGCGGCATAGGGGTTGAGGCCGCGATGTTTACCGAATTGTTTCACCGGGCGACGGCCATCGCTCCGAAAATGGGGTGGGACTATGGGGACGGCGGGTGGGTGTTGGAAACGAACGAACCCATGCACCGCCTGGTGGAAGCGAACCGGGGTTATGTTTATAAACGTTTCCGGTTCTATCAGTTAGAAATGGGAGAATAGCATTATGGCCGATCCGGTGATTGTTCGCCGAGTACAGACCAGGGCCGAATTTAGAGTATTCTTGAAATTTCCCTGGACTCTGTATAAAGATGATTCTTGTTGGGTTCCGCCGCTGGTCTCGGAGCATCGTTTTAAACTGGACCGCAAACGCAGCCCGACCTGGAAACATATGATTGGCGAATATTTTATCGCCTGGCGCGGCGATCGGGCAGTGGGGACGATCTGCGCATTCATCAACTTTCGCCACAACGAATTTCACGAAGAGCGCGCGGGTTTTTTCGGCCAGTTTGAGGTGTATAACGATCAACAGGCGGCCACCGCTCTGCTAGAAACCGCTTCTCACTATTTAGAGGGACGCGGCTGCACGGTGCTGCGCGGCCCGGCGAATTTCTCGATCAATGATGAATACGGTGTGCTGGTCAAAGGGTTTGACGATCCGCCCGTGTTGGTGATGCCTTATAATCCGTCATATTATCAAAAATTAATCGAAAAGACCCCCGGCTTTACCGCGGGGATGAATCTATACAGTTATAATATCACCCTGAGAAAGTCTGAAGAATCCGGCAAGATCGATCAGACTTTCCGGGTCGTGCGGCGAAATAATACCCGCCGGGGAATCACGGCGCGCATTCTGGATCGCAAACATATTGACCGCGATTTGCAGATCGTCAAGCAGATTTATAACTCGATCTGGGATAATAACTGGGGATTCGTGCCGCTCTCCGATAAAGAACTGGATTGGATGATCCGCGACATGAAACGTTACATGGACCCGCGCTTAGTGATCTTCGCGGAAGTACACGGCGAACCGGCGGGTTTTCTGATGGCCTTTCCCGATCTGAACCAGCCGCTCCACGCTGCTTATCCGCGCCCCGGCAAACCCGAACTGCTCAGCCGGGCGCAGATGTTCTGGCACTGGAAAATGCGCTCAAAGATCAACCGGATTCGGCTGCCCCTGATGGGCGTCAAAGAAGAATTTCGGGGGATGGGAGTCGAGGCGGCGATGTTTTTGCAACTGTATGAATTCGGCGCTTCAGCCAGCGAAGACACCGGCTGGGAGATCGCCGAGGCCGGTTGGGTGTTGGAAACCAACGCGCCGATGCAGCGTCTGGTCGAAGCCTATAACGCCGAGACGTGCAAACAGTATCGTTTTTATGAGCGGGCGTTACAACCGGCCCTCAATGCGGTGTATCCGGCACGCCCGCCCGAACGACGCTCGCCCTACCGGCTGCCCGTCAGCGCGACTCAGCGTGTACAGAGCGCGCGGCGACAGTTTGTTTCGCGGCAGGCCCGGCTGCGTTCCGGCTTAAAACGCCGTCCAGTGATCAAAATGCCGGTGATCAAAATGCCAAAAATGAGAGTCCGGCCTAAAATACATTTAAAGTTTTTGCGCCAGCAGGTCATCTTACAGCGCAAAAAACTGGCTTCGCGGGTTTCATCGCCCACCCGCGAGGACAGGTTCAAACGGTAATCATCAGCGAGATCATCAGAACAAGAGAAGGTCAGCGCCATGTCCAACGACAAGACCATCGTGATTGTAGACGACGAACCCTTTATTGTGGACATGCTCTCCACATTTTTGGAGATCAAAGGGTATCAGGTGCATGGAGCCTATTCCGGCGAGGACGGTCTGGCGACAGTGCAGGTAGAAAAACCGGACGCGGTACTGCTGGATTTGATGCTGCCCGATATTGATGGGTTAGAGGTGATGTCGCGGCTGCGCGCGATGCCCGACTTTGCCGACCTGCCGATTATCATTGTTTCGGCGCGCACCGACACCGAAAGCAAAGTTCGCGCCGAGCAGGGTGGGGCGAACGATTATATGACCAAGCCCGTACAAATGCCGGTCTTGGCCGACTTGCTCAGCCGGTTGTTGAGCGCCCGCCAGCCGGCTGTGCCGCCTGTTGCCGGAGAGCTGCCCGCCGTGTTGGATGGATCGTTTTGGGATTATATTGACCGGCTGGTGACTGAAAACCGGCTGGTGATCGACCGGCCCAAAGGCAGCGCTCACCCGCGTTTTCCAGAGGTGATCTACCCGGTGGATTACGGTTATCTGGAAGGCACCAGTGCTATGGATGGCGCTGGGATCGATGTGTGGGTCGGAACCACCGGCACAAAGCGAGCCGATGCGGTCTTTTGTACGGTAGACTTGCTCAAACGGGACGCGGAGATCAAGATCGTGTTGGGCTGCACGCAGACCGAAAAACAGACGATCATGAAGTTTCTGAACCAACAGTCGATGCGCGGTCTGCTGATCTTACGCGATGAAGTAAAATAGGCTCAGCGGGCGGCAAGTGGCATTCCTACAAAACCCTTAAGGTATTTGCGCCCGTGTTCTGATCATGTTAACTTCGAGGGCTGCGCCGGTATCGTTGGCGCGGCTCTCGTTCGTTTAAATAACGTTGAAGGTTTCTATGACTCAGAATTCTCCCGAAAGTCCCTCGCTCGATGCGTTGATCCCCGCTGATATGGCAATACGCGCCGAAGCGATCGGCGTTAAAAAAGCGCAGACAGATGCCTTGACGGTGTTTGTGCTGGCGATTTTGGGCGGAGCGTTTATCGCGCTGGGCGCTATTTTTTCCACCGTTGTCACGGCTGACTCAAGCCACTTGTTAGGCTATGGCCTGACGAAAATGCTCGGCGGGCTGGCTTTTTGCCTGGGGTTGATCCTGGTGGTGGTCGGCGGTGCTGAACTGTTCACCGGCAATAACCTGATCGTCATGGCCTGGGTCAACCGCCGCGTGTCGTTGAATGGGCTGTTGACGAACTGGGGACTGGTCTACAGCGGCAATTTTGTCGGCGCGTTGGGAACCGTGCTGCTGGTCTTTGTGGGTAAACACTACACGTTCGGGGCCGGAGCCGTCGGGCGGCAGGCACTCACCCTCGCGGCGGCGAAATGCGATTATGAATTCGCGCAGGCGGTAGCGCTGGGGATTTTGTGTAACGGCCTGGTGTGCCTGGCGGTCTGGTTGACCTACAGCGCCCGCACCACCACCGACAAAGTGATAGCGATTGTTTTTCCGGTGGCGGCTTTTGTCGCCGCAGGTTTTGAACACAGTGTCGCCAATATGTATTTCATCCCGCTGGGCCTGCTGATCAAAGAGTTCGACTCCGGTTGGGTCGCTGCCAATGCCGCCGGGATCGATCTTTCGGCGCTTACGACGACGCGCTTTTTGCTGAACAACCTGCTGCCCGTCACCATCGGGAATATTATCGGCGGATCAGGGCTGGTCGGGGTGATCTACTGGTTTGTTTATCTGCGCCCGCAGCGCGAAAGTTTAACTTTTCGGCGGCGGCGTGCGGCGCGAACGTCGCCGCAGCGATAGCGGATCGATCAGATCATCCGTTGTTTTGAGATTCGGCGGCGTCGTGTCGCTGATCATGGTGTCATCTGCCGCGCTGCCGGGATGATCGACCGGCTGAGTCACATCAGATGCGGGTTTCTCGGTCAGTGAGACAGCGGGGTGTGTTACATCCGGCGAGTGTTCTCTGGTCGGCGGCGCGGCAGGGTGCTGGATGGTGTCCGGCGGTTCCGACACTTTGGGCAGGGGCGTAGGTGCTTTAGGCTGCGTGGGTTCCTCAAACGCCTTGCCCATGAACGGCATCACCGGTGGCTGTGCTTCGATACGCGGCAGGATTCCCTGCACATAGACACTGACCGGGCGGCTGGAAGCGAGCATCAGCCCCAAGGTGTCAAGTGGTTCCATTTCTCGGCTGAGCAGGTCTTCGATCAGGTTCGCATTGTGGGCCATGTGCTGCTGCTGGGGGGTCGGCATCCGGTTGAGATGATAACGCAGAATACGCTGGACATCGTGCGTGAGCAGCGCCTCGAATTTTTGCAGTGAGTCCAGGCTGCGCAGCCGGGCATATTCGGCGGGATCGGCACTGACCGGGTCAAACTCCATCATCAGATCAACTTCCAGGCCGATTTTTGTCGCACCAACTTGCAAAGCGCTGTCCAACCGAATCTTGAGATTCAACCAGCGGAAATTGACATAATCGCGCACTTTGCAGCCGCGCTGCCAGGCCACATGCATCCGGCCTGGGCCGAGAAATTCCAGCGTATGACCGGCGTGATCTTCCACCACCCAATAGTGGTTTTCCGGCACAAATACGATCCATTTGTGGGTGAATGGGGCCGCCGCGAAATAGATTAGCAGCACAATCCCACCGATGATCGCGGCGATGCCGCCCCCATCCAGGCAGAAAATATGGCCCATGACGGTGGAGAAAATGACGATCAAAACCCCCATCACCAACAGGCTGCCGCCGAACATGATCCCCTGAATGAATTTATACAGCCACCAGACCATGCTGTCAGCGCGGGCGCGTTGGCCCATGCCCCGGTAGCTGCGCCAGAACTGGCGGCTGCGCTGGAATAGATTCTTCGGAGGCGTCGGGGTCGGTTCCGGTTTTTTATAGGGCGGCGTATACCCTGCGCCAGGAGCAAAATGTTCATAGTCGCGGCGAACCTGCTTCGGCTGGTAAGAAGCGTAAGGGCGTTCGCTTTCGCGGCGGGGCGGTTTTTTGTCGGCCATGTGTCGTTCTTATCTTTTCAGAAAGTGCGTATCCAGTTCCATTGTAGCACCACAATGGCGCAGGGACAGGGTGTTTAGGGCCGGACCAGATATAAATAGCGCCCATGTTGGCCGCTCTCGACGGCTCCGCTCACTCCGTTGGCATCGCCCGACCGGTTTTCGTAAATAAAAGTCAGCCCTTCGGCCTCAAAACGGGGCCGCAGTTCTGCCAATATTTCTTTGCGGAGCTGCGCCAGCCGGTAATCATCCTGGGTAAAATCCCACGTCTGGAAAGGCATCCCGGCGGCTTTTAACGCTTCACCCAGCGGATTTTGATCGGGCTGGACGGTTTCGGTAGGAAAATCCTCTTTTGCTTCCCAGGGCATCCGCCCATGCGCAAAATAGATCGCCATCTGCCCGCCGGGTTTGAGCGCCTGCCGTAACTGCCGCAGTGTCAAAGCATAATCATCGCTAAAATACAGCGTATCAATCGAGACGATCAGATCAAACGTGTGATCCGGCAGATCAAGCGCGTTAATGTCGCCCACCTGAAAAGCCAGCCGGTCGGCTTTGGCGGCGGTGCGCTGGCGGGCCTGCTCGATAGCGGTGGGAATGTAATCCAGGCCGGTGAAGTGCGCTCCGCTGCAATCGGAGAGATATTCGGCGATCAGGCCGTTGCCGCAGCCCAAATCCAGGGCGCGCTGACCGGGGCCGATCCGTGTTACTTCCAGTATTTTCTCAAGCTGGGCCATATCGGCAAACCCGTGCTGGCACAGGTCGCGCCCAAAAACACGCGCACAAAATTCCGCGTGGGCGGTGGTTTGCGCCAGGATAGTATAAAACTGTTGGTAAAAATCCTTCATCGTGATCGATCCTCTCAACACGGCTGAACCCGTAGCCGCCATTTTACCTCATTTTGCGTCAGGAAGACGCCATGCAGCCCGCCCGACTTTCGGTATAATTTGCCTGCTGATTATCTAACTACGAAGGATTCCTATGGCTTTCCGGCAAACTTTCCGGCGTATCGTGCTGGTGTGCGTATTCTTCGGCCTGCTGAGCGGGATCGCGTTGTCGCCGCTGGTGTTTTACCTGAATTCGCGTGTCCCTGGCGCGCCGCCCGAAGCGGGCCGCGTATTAGATTATTATCACTTTCACTGGGATTTATGGTGGCTGCGTTACGCGGTGCTGAACGGGGAGGATATCTGGTATACCAACAAAGTGTTGGCCCCCTTTACACATAACCTCACCTATCATTCGCTCACTGCGTCGATGCTGCCGTTTTATCTGCTGCTGGAACCACTGCTCGGCCATCTGCGCGCCGCCAATACAATTATCTGGATCAGCCTGACGTTAACCGGCGTGTTGATGTATGCCTTGCTGCGCAGCCAGAAGATCAGCCGCCCCACCGCGCTGTTAGGTGGGATCGCGCTGGGGATGTCGCCCTATATGTTAGATCATGCGGGCAGCGGGCATTTAAACCTGATCACCGTCTGGTGGATTCCGATGGTACTCTATGCCTGGGAGCGCACCCGCCGCGCGTTAAACATCCGGTGGGCGGTGCTGACTGGGCTGATCGTGTGGGGGATGTGGTTCACCGATACGCTGATCGTGTTTTGGGGTGGGCTGCTGCTCGGCCCGTATGCGCTGTATTCGCTGATCTGGGCGCGAGATCGCCGTGCGCGCTTCCGGCTGATCGTGATCGGTGGGCTGGCTCTGGTGATCACGGTAGTCCTGGCCTGGTTCTTGGGGCCGCTGCGCCAGACGCTTGATTTTGACACGTCGCAGCTTCCGCCCGCGCGCCTGCTGACGCTCCGCCATTATTCATTGTCGTTCGAGTCGCTGTTTGTGCCGCAGCCGGGCGGCGGACGGGGAATCAGGACCGAACACGATGAGACGCTCGGTTTTTCAATGGTTGTCTTGGTCTGGGCGGCGGTGATCGGCGGAGCGTGGCGGGTGTGGTCTGGC
>JACRBK010000551.1 GCA_016234525.1 Chloroflexota bacterium | reverse complement strand
GCAGCCGTTCAGGAAACCGAATCTGGCGAAAATAGGGGATATTCAGCCACACGTCCAGCGAATCATCGAGCATCATAAAAACGACCAGCCCGACCAGCAGCGCCAGCAGTGCCGCCAGGATAAATCGCCGCCGGATCACCAGCGCGATCAGCCCGATCAGGCCGAGCAGCGCCCCGGTTAAGCCCAGCGTGATCGGCTGTTGAAAAGTGAGATCGGTCAGATCAACCGGGCGCGGTTGGGCGAACAGTTCCGAAAGTTGGACAAAACGGCTGGATAGAAACGCGATAGTTTCGGGGTCGTCATCGGCGGCGCGGATGTAACGCAGCTCCAGCGCCATCGGCAGGACGAAAATCGCCGCTAACGCCGCGCCGAGCGCCAGCCCTGCGATCACAACCCCAAACCGCCGAGGGAACTCTCGCGGCTCGCGGCGTGTGATCCATGCGGGAATCATCACCGCGGCGGGCAGCGTGATCAGCGCCGTGATAAACGCTATCGGCACATGCGTCAGCACGATTCCCGCCAGCGGCAGCGCGATCCCTAACAGGGCGCGGCGCGAAGGTCGGCGGGCCGCCACGATCAGGCCATAACACAGCCAGGGGACCAGCGCCGCCGACATCATCTGTGCCAGCCCGCCCTGTGTCCAGACTTCATGAAAACGCGAGGGCGCATAGGCCCACAACATCACGGCCAGAATCGCAGCGGGTGCGCTGCTGGCGGAGTCAGGAGATTCCGCCTCAGTGAGCGGGTTTGCTCCCCCTTTCTCTGCGGAGCGGGGAAAGGGGGGCGGGGGGATAGGGGTAAACCAGGACCGCCATCCTTTTTTCGGCTGCTGCCTGTGAGCATGTGCCGCGTTTTGAAATACCTCGCGGGCCAGCGCATACATTCCCAGCCCGCCAATGATCCACGCCAGCGCCGCGACGATGTTAAACGCCGCCGCCGGGCTGAGTCCTACCAGGGCCAAAATTCCGCCCAGATACGACACGCCCGACGGGTAAAAGTTGAAAATGGGATACCCAAATCCAATATGAAAATAGGGAATCCAACGCGGCCAAAGTTGTCCGTCACGCAGCATCAGCGACATGGCGTAGATGCGGTGGACATGGTAAGGACCGTCCGCCGCATCAATCACTCCATGACCGAGCGTGGGCAGGATTCCAAGCAGCGGCAGCACTGCCGCCGCGATCCAGCCCAGGTCAAACTGCGCGTGTTTCAGCCGCTTAAGCATTCCCTCAGCCGCGTTCGTAGGTCGCCCGCAGATAGGTTTCCATCAGGTAATCAGGATACCCGATGGTGCGCAGGTTCGTTTCGCATTCGTCCAGCGTTGCTCCGTGATCGCGCCAGTAGGGAACGCGCTTGATCAACGTCTCGACGCGCTCGCGCGGGGTGATGATCCAGGTATCTTTCGGCACATACCCATAATAAATCACTTCCATCTCGTTAATCACAATAGTGCTCTTGAGATAGGGAGCGATCAGCACAACATTGGCTGCTTTGCATTCTTCGGTGAGGTACTGCGCCACAAAACGCGCCGTGCCGCCCAGGTCCACGAGGTCTTCGATCACGCCGACCACTTTCCCCTCAACGTCTATCGAGATGGGGTGAATGATACGCGGCTGGTCGAGTGGTTGGCCGGGGCCAGCATAATACTTAACGCCCAGCGTGCCGAATTCAATCGGGGGAATGTTTTTGTTGAGCGTCCAGGCCAGATGATCGTGCAGCAGCACGCCCGGCAGCAGTCCGCCCATCGTGATCATCACGGCGTGGGTAATCTGCTTTTTAGTGCGGATATTGTCGATTTGGTAACGATAAACCTTGTGGGCTACGCGCGATGCAATATAAGCCGAGATGTGATCGGGGATGTATAAAAATTTTAGGCTGTCGTGGGCGACATCGACCCCAAACGGTTTTTCCCAAAATTCCGCATTGATCCGGTATTCATATTTAACCTGCTCGTTGTACAACGTTAGTTCCATCTGCCGTTCCTCCGACGGTAAAATATCAGGGCTATTGTACCAAGAAAACCGCTCGCGCAACGCTGCATTTTGACCTGATGAATCAGTGTTTGCATAAGCTGGGGGCATGTGGTTGAATCGTGACGTTTTTTGATCGGTTTTTTGTTCAGTTTGATTAGGAGTTTATTCAATGATCGTTACCACCAGTGATCTTTTTCGCCTGGCCTACGGCAAATACGCCGTGGGAGCTTATAACATCAACAATATGGAGCAGGCGTTAGGCTTGTTCCAGGGCCATATCGAATCTCAGGCCCCGTTTATCATCCAGATTTCAAAGGGCGCACGTAAGTATTCCGGTATCCCGATGATCGAAGGCATCATCCGCGCTGCCGAAACCATGTACCCCGAAGCGATCTACGCCGTCCACCTGGATCACGGCGACGAGGCCACCTGCTATTCGTGCATCGACTCCGGCTTCTATTCGTCGGTGATGATCGATGCCTCTCACGAACCGTTTGATCAGAATGTGGCGATCACTCGCCGCGTGGTCGAACGCGCCCATGCCAAGGGCCTGTCAGTTGAGGCGGAACTGGGCATGTTGGGCGGCGTGGAAGAAGACATTAAAGTGGACGAAAAACACGCGATGCTGACCGATCCTGACGAAGCGAAGCTGTTTGTCGAGCAGTCAGGCTGTGACAGCCTTGCCGTCGCCGTTGGCACGAGCCATGGCGCGTACAAGTTCAAGGGCCAGCAGTCGCTCCACTTTGACCGCATCGAAGCGATCCAGGGTCAGCTTCCCGGTTACCCGCTGGTGATGCACGGTTCCAGCTCCGTCCCGCAAGAAGAAGTTCTGCGCATCAACGCGTCGGGCGGCAAGCTTGATCCGTCTGCGTGCGGCGTCAACGAAAACGAATTCCGCCGCGCGGCAACGATGGGTGTGACAAAAGTCAACATCGACACCGATGGCCGTCTGGTCTGGACGCGCGTCCACCGTGAATACTTCCAAAGCAAGCCCGAAGAGTTCGATTTCCGCAAGCCCGGTACGATATTCGTGGCGGAATATGCCAAGTTCATCGTGAACAAATCGAACAAATTGGGGTCGGCGGGTGAGCTGCCTGCGGTTCGTAGCGCGTTGGCGAAATAATTAGTGACATTTGTCACATGCTCGAATTTGCCCGATTTTAGGGGGTTTAGAGCAGGGCAGGGGGGGTAATCCCTATTTGTGACATTTGTCACAAATAGGGAGGTGTTTGGTCATTTCGACCAATTCCCCCCTTGCGCGAACTCAGACTATGGGAAATAATTCACCACATTCTGCTCTAACAAATATTTTTACCTCTGTGTCATTTTCGACTTAAGTTAGTTCGTCTTTTTTTCTCCCTCAATTTGTTTCTTTAATACAAATCCACAGCTTTTCGCGGCATTTTTGCTGGTGGGTCGAAAAGTGGTCAAAAATAGTGCCTTAGTTTGTGAAAAACTTCACAACTTTGTGAAGAATGTCACAATAGATCGTGATGAATGTCATTGCACTTTTTTTTCTTTGGGGGAATAATAACACATGGCATTTCGATTGGCGTTCCACAAGCTTACCATTAAAAAAGGGTTAAAATGCGAAACCAAACTAACATCGCCGCTCCATCAGATGACAAGCGGTGGAAACTGGTAGAAGCCACGATGCGCCGTAACGGCTACCGTCCTGATGCTCTCATCGAAACTTTGCATACCGTTCAGGAATCTTTCGGTTATCTGGATGACGAGTCGCTGCAATACGTCGCCCGTAAGCTGCGCGTCGCTTCCAGTCAGGTGTACGGTGTGGCAACCTTCTATCATTTCTTTACCCTCAAGCCTCAGGGCAAGCATGTGTGCGCCGTGTGTACCGGGACCGCGTGTTACATTAAGGGCGCGGAAAAGCTCATCGAGGAGGTTCACGACAACTACGGAATCACCCCTGGACAAACCACTCCTGACGGCGAACTCTCTCTGGTCACAGTTCGTTGTGTTGGGGCATGTGGCCTGGCGCCTGCTGTGGTACTCGACGGCGAGACCCACGGCAATATGAAGCCCGGTCAAATGTCGAAAGAACTTGAAACGGCTATCAATAAGACGGGTTCGGCTGAACCTGTCTCACACACGGCAATTCCTGAGGTTATGCCACAATGACTCTGTATGACGATTTACGCAGCATGGCGGACACCGAACATGAGAAAGAGCGCCGTTATGGGTACTGCTTGCGCGTCTGCACGGCAGCCGCTTGTGTCTCCCAACACAGCGACTCGATCAAAAAGGCGTTCGATGCTGAGGTGAAGGCTCGCGGCCTGGATGAACAAATCCAGGTCAAGGGTGTGGGCTGTATGGGGTTATGCGCCGCCGGTCCGCTGGTGATGATTGACCCCGTTCGCGATAACACCCTGGGGCCGACCCTGTACGAAAAAGTAACGGTGGAAGATGTTCCCGAAATCGTTGACGCCCTGGCACAGAAACAGGTCGTCGAACGCCTGGAGCGCAAGATGGATATTCCCTTCTTCCAGCGCCAGGTCCGTATCGTACTCGAAAATTCGGGCATCATCGACCCGGAAAACGTAGACGATTATATTGCCGCCGATGGGTATCAGGCGTTCAGCCATGCGCTAACCAGCATGTCCCCGGCAGATGTGGTCAAAGAGATCACAGCCAGCGGGCTGCGTGGGCGCGGCGGCGGCGGTTATCCTACCGGGCTGAAATGGTCCACCGTTGCCAAAGCCAGCGGCGATGTCAAATATGTCATCTGCAACGCTGACGAAGGTGACCCCGGTGCATTCATGGATCGCAGCGTGCTCGAAAGCGATCCGCACCGGGTTTTAGAGGGCATGTGCATCGCGGCTTATGCGATTGGCGCCAGCAAGGGTTATGTCTATGTGCGCGCCGAATATCCGCTCGCGATTGATCGGTTGAAGACCGCGCTCAAGCAGGCCAAACGTAAGAACCTGTTGGGACACAGCATTCTCAACACAGAGTTTGACTTCGACATTGAAATCCGGTTAGGGGCGGGGGCGTTTGTGTGCGGTGAAGAAACCGCGCTGATGGCCTCTGTCGAAGGTCGTCGCGGTCAGCCGCGCCCTCGTCCGCCATACCCATCAGATCACGGGCTGTGGGGCAAACCGACCCTGGTCAATAATGTCGAATCGTATGCCAATGTCGCTACCATCCTCCGCAAAGGCGCGGACTGGTTCGCGGGCATCGGCACTGAAAAAAGCAAAGGTACAAAAGTGTTCGCGCTGGCCGGTCAAATTGAAAATACCGGGCTGATCGAAGTTCCGATGGGTGTGACACTGCGCGAAATTGTTTATGACATTGGCGGTGGGACTCCCCAAGGCACCGAACTAAAAGCGATCCAGACCGGCGGGCCGTCGGGCGGTTGTATCCCGGCTGATCTGATTGACCTGCCCGTAGATTACGAATCGCTGGTCAAAGCAGGATCGTTCATGGGGTCGGGCGGTATGATCATTATCGACAACACCGCTGATATGGTGAACGTCGCCAAGTATTTCATGGACTTCTGCAAGTCGGAATCGTGCGGCAAATGTATTCCCTGCCGCGTCGGAACCGCGCATATGTACAACCTGATCGACAAGATCGACCGGGGCCAGGCAACTCATGCCGATCTGGACCTGCTGTTGTCGCTGTGCGACCTGGTCGCCAATACCAGCTTGTGCGGCCTGGGCAAAGCATCACCGAATGCAATTCTTAGCACCCTGCGTGTTTTCCGTAATGAGTATGAAGCCAAACTGCTCGACGGTCACGTAGGCGCACAACCGGAAGCGAAGTGAGGGACCTCATGACAGCACCGACTCGTTCACACATTAAGACTCTCAAGATTGACGGCAAAGATTACAGCGGTCATGAGGAAGAAACCATTCTCGACATTGCCCGGCAGAACGACCTTTTTCTGCCGACCCTGTGCCAGATTGATGGCCTGAGTGTGGCCGGGGCCTGCCGCTTGTGCCTGGTCGAAGTTAAGACCTGGAACAACCGGCTGGTTCCTGCCTGCACCACCCATGTTGAAGAGGGGATCGAAGTCCTCACGCATTCCGAACGGATCGACAACTATCGCCGGATGATCCTGGAACTGCTGTTCTCGGAAGGCAACCACGTTTGCGCGGTCTGCGTCTCGAACGGCAACTGCGAACTGCAAGCGCTGGCCCAAAAACTCGGTATGGACCATGTCCGGTTCCCCAACCTGCGCCCGGTGCGCGTGGTGGACATGACGCATGATCGTTTCGTGCTCGACCGCAACCGCTGTGTTTTGTGCGCGCGCTGCGTCCGCGTCTGCGACGAGATCGAAGGCGCGCATACCTGGGACATCACCGGGCGCGGCATCGATGCCCGCATCATCAGCGACCTGGACACCCCCTGGGGCAGTTCAGATACCTGCACCCGCTGCGGCAAGTGCGTCAATATCTACCCGGTCGGGGCGCTGGTCGAAAAAGGCAGCGCGATTGGCGAAATGGTCAAACATCACGACTTCTTAGAATATATCGCCGAAATGCGGGAGGCGCGGGAATGAGCGAGCAGAAAACCAAAGTCACAGTAGCCACCGTCTGGTTAGACGGCTGCTCCGGCTGCCACATGTCCTTGATCGACATGGACGAGCGGCTGATCGAACTGGCGCAGTACATCGACGTGGTGTACAGCCCGCTGGTAGACCGCAAGGATTATCCCGAAGCGGTGGATGTCGCCCTGGTTGAAGGTGCGATCAGCAGCAGCGAAGACCTTGAGAAAATCAAGAAAATCCGGGCGCACACCAAAATTTTGATCGCGCTGGGTGACTGTGCTGTCGCGGCGAATGTCCCGTCGATCCGCAATATCTTCAAAGCGTCCGACATTCTCAGCCGGGGCTACCTGGAAAATGTGACCGCACAGCCGCAGCTTCCTAACGACCCGACGATCCCTACGCTGCTGCCGGTGGTGCGTCCCATTCACGAAATCGTCCCGGTGGATGTTTTCGTGCAGGGCTGCCCGCCTTCTGCCGACACGATCTATACCGTGATCACCGAACTGCTCGCCGGGCGGATGCCTGTCGTGACCGAACTTACGCGCCCCGGTGCTTAGGAGTTAACTGATATGACGACCATCACCATTGACCCGGTAACTCGCATCGAGGGGCATTCCAAGATCACGATCATGTTGGGCGATGACGGCAGTGTGCAAGATGCGCGCTTCCACGTCACCCAGTATCGCGGCTTTGAAAAATTCATCGAAGGCCGCCCGTTCTACGAAATGCCCGGCATTATGGGCCGCATCTGCGGTATCTGCACCATCAGTCACAGTATGGCCTCGGCCAAAGCCTGCGACGAAATTATGGCGGTGCGCATCCCGCCTACTGGCAAAAAACTGCGCCAGATCGTGAACCTCGGTTCGATCTTGCAGTCGCACGCCCTGAGCTTCTTCTACCTATCGTCGCCTGATTTTTTGCTCGGCATGGAATCCGCTCAGGAAAAACGGAATATCTTCACCCTGGCCCAGACTCATCCTGAAATCGCGCGCGACGGCGTGCGGATGCGCCAGTTCGGTCAGCAGGTCATCGAGTGGATCGCGGGCAAGCGCCTGCACCCCGATTGGATTGTTCCCGGTGGCGCAGCCGAACCGCTGACGGCAGAAGTTCGTGACCGTATTTTGCAGGCCGTTCCCGAAGCGCTGACTATCCTGACCCGTACCCTGCCCTGGTATAAACGTATCATGGACGAGTACGCACAAGAAATCCGCACCTTCGGCAATTTCCCCAGCATGTTCATGGGGATGGTAGACCGGCGCGGCAACCTGGACCTGTACGATGGCAGCCTGCGGCTGGTAGATGAACGCGGCAAGCGTGTTGAAGAAGGTTTTGATCCGTTGGCGTATGCCGACTATATCGGCGAAGCGGTGGAACCCTGGTCGTATACCAAGTTCCCCTACTACAAACCGATGGGTTATCCCGAAGGCATGTACCGTGTCGGGCCGTTGGCTCGCCTGAACGTGGTGGACGCCTGCGGCACGCCCCGCGCGGACCAGGAACTGACCGAATTCCGCCAGTTAGATCGTAACGTGGTGCTGAGTTCGTTCCACTTCCACTATGCGCGCTTGATCGAGATGCTGTACTGCGTCGAGAAGATCGAACAACTGCTGAATGATCCCGATATTTTGGACCCGCAGGTGCGCGCCCATGCCAGCCCGAACAGTCGTGAGGGTGTCGGTGTGACCGAAGCGCCGCGCGGAACCTTGATCCACCATTACAAAATTGACCGGCAGGGGCGCATTGCCTGGGCGAACATGATTGTTTCGACCACACACAACAATCTGGCGATGAATCGCGCCGTCAAACAGGTGGCGACCCGTTACGTGAACGGGACCAACTTGACCGAAGGAATGCTCAACCGGGTAGAGGCCGTGATCCGCACCTTTGATCCGTGCCTGAGCTGCTCGACGCACGCCCAGAATGATCTGGCTCTGCACGTGCAGTTGATCGACCCGGCGGGCAAAGTACTTGATGAGGCTGTTCGTGGCTAATTCTGAGGATTTTTGTAGGGGTAGGGCTTGCCCTACCCAGGGCGAGGCTAGCCTCGCCCCTACAGAAAATCTGGAATATTGTAGCCACTTAGCGCAGGGAGCGTCCGGCGAAACAACTGGCCGGGCCGCTTCCTGCTCCGGCACGCAAGTGCTGGTGATCGGGTATGGCAATCCGCTCCGAAGGGATGATGGGCTTGGACAGCGGGCGGCCTACCAACTCAGCGATGTTTTGACAACTGAATATCCGGTAGAAGTGATGTTTACGCATCAACTCACGTATGATCTGGCTGAGTCGGTGAGTCGTGTTCAACACGTCATTTTGATCGATGCGGCGGTAGGGGATACGCCTGGCGCGATAACCTGCCGAGAGGTTTTACCACAGGGCGACCAACCGCACACGCTGCTGCACCACATGGAAGCAGGAGCCTTGTTGGCAAGTACGTTAGTGTTGTATGGAACTGCCCCTCACACCACGTTGTGGACCGTTGTGGGGGAATCGTTCGAGTTCGGAGAGGCGCTTTCTCCAGCAGTGGAGCAGGCGTTGCCGGAACTGATGGCGCAAATCGCTGCTTATATTCAAGCATTGTGCTGCCCACAGGCGGAATGAGAGGAGACAGTTATCAACAACACCAATCACGAGACAGATGGATAGGCTTTAAAACAGCCTCCCCGGAGGTGAGAAGGGACTTGGGCGAGAACCTCATACCCCAGGGGAGGGTCGTACAACTTCTATTGTGGATGAAGGGCTAGGCGTTGTCAACTATCTGGTCATCGCGGGAAACTTGTCCTTATGCTTGTGGGACGCACCGTGCAGTCTTGAGATGCCAATCGAAATGCCAACCTGTTGACATCTCCAAACCAACCAGCAGCGCCGCGCTTTGAACACAAGGGAAGTCAACTCAAATTAAAAAACAGGTGCGCGCTTGAATAGCAAGCCGCGCCGACACTACAAGTAATACGGAGATGACAACCATGTCTCAAAGCAATTTGATCAAACGGTACGAGCATATGGTCGGTATGATGGGCGAATTGAGCTACCACCTGCCGGATGTCTTAAAGAACTTCGACGATATGCGCCTGGCGACGGCGATGCCAAGCCACCTGGATCGGAAAAGCAAAGACTTGATCGGCCTGGGGTTGGCGATTGCCAGCGGCGGCGCGGGTTGGATCGAACATTTTGTCATCAACGCCTTGCAACATGGGGTGGATCGCCAGGAAATCCTGGAAACCATCGGCGTCGCGCTCTTGATGGGCGGCGGCGCGGTGATGCAGCGCTGCTGTGAAGCCTACGAGGTCATGCAGGAATACGAACTGCGCGAGATCAAACACAAGCGTGAGATTTTGGAACATGCCGTCGAAGCGGCGCTTGACGAAGTGGTTGAAGACAGCACAGTGATGGTTGCGGCCCGGTAGACTGAGCGATTAGAGGAGAACCCAAAATGTACAAGGACGATTCGACCAGCTATGACCACATGCTCTCCCAACTGAAGCAAGATATGCCCAAATTGGGGAACGGCTTTGAGGAACTTCAGGCAAGCGCGATTGCGACCGCGACCCTGGACGCCAAGATCAAAAATTTGACCGCGCTGGCGATTGCGGTCATGCGCGGCAGCCAGGATGCCTTCGAACTGCATGTGACCAACGCGGTGCGCGCCGGGGCCACCCGTGCCGAAATTGTGGAAGCTATCGGCATGGCGATGATGCTCGGCGGCGAACCCGTCGCGTTTAACGGCGGCAAGGCCCTTCAATTCGTGGAAGAACTCGCGTAATCCCGCGTGACAAATTAGCTGTCAGCAATCCGCTTTCAGCAAAAACAAGCTTGTTTATTATCGGGGCGCGATCATTCGCGCCCTGTTTATTTGCTGTACCTGTCCCTGAGAAATAATCTATCTGGTCAGTTCAACAGCGTTAATGTATCGCCCAGCCGATAAAGCTGCGCACTGCCTAGTAATGGCCCAGATAGGATCAGCGTCGTCACCTGATTCTCTGCCAGGGACAGTGTGATTCCCTCATGGATGATGTCACCGCTGACGGCGGCGGCGATGGTCAGTGTGTAATCACCTGGGGAGAGCGCGAATCCTGATATTGTCGGTTCCGGGTCGAATCCTGAAAGATCGGGGGCGAGTATCTGCGCCAGGGTATAGGTTCCAGTG
>JACRBK010000026.1 GCA_016234525.1 Chloroflexota bacterium | reverse complement strand
CAGGGCTGGCGGATGAGATTTATGTCCGGCTGGCGGACCCGTCAGAGGTCGATGAAGTACAAAGAAATCTGGACCGGCAGTTTTGGGCAGTGGGAGTATCCAGCACCAGCGATCTACGCGACCAGAATTCACTGATCTCGGATCGTGTGGACGATCTGGTCGTCGTGATGGGGCTGGTGTCGCTGTTGATCGGCGGGATCGGGATCATCAACACCATGCTGGTCATCGTCAGCCGCCGCACGACCGAAGTGGCTGTTCTCAAAACCTTAGGGCTTCAGCCGCGCGAGATCACAGTGCTGTTCCTGGTCGAAGCGATCATCATGGGCTTCGTGGGCAGCCTGGGGGGAATCGTCGGCGGCTGGGGGTTGGCCTTTCTCACCAAAGGTTTTGCCGAAACATTTCTGGGCCAATCGTTAGCCTTCACCATTGCGCTGCGCCCGGCGCTGGCCGGAATCGCGGCGGGCATGGTGATCACCACCGTGTTCGGATTTTTGCCCACTCTCGCCGCCTCGCAGATTCGCCCAGCGGTGGTGCTGCGCCCCAGCGAGACAATGATCCCCAAAACGGGCCGTTTGAGCGCATTCGTCGCGATGGTGTGTCTGATCGCGCTGATGAGCCTGTTGGCCCAACAGTTGATGGGCGATCTGCTCAAAGATGTGCCGTCGATCAACGAGATCGTAACCGGCATCGGCGCGGCGTTCGGGCTGCTGATGGCCCTGCCGATCATTTTGGGCGATTTCCTCTCGATGCGGGCGCGGCGGCGTGGGCGAAGCTGGCTGCTGCACCTGTTACGCTGGCCGCTGACTCTGGTCGGGCTGACCGCTGCCGGGGGCTTTTTCGGTTATTACACCCCTGCCCTGCTGATCCTGACCGTCACCACGCTGTTGGTCGGTTATATGTATCTGCTGTTCTGGTGGATTATCTGGGCGGCGGGTGGCGGCAAACTGCACGAGGTCCGCGCTACCGCCCTGCTGATGTTGTTCCCGGCGTTCTGGCCGCTGATCCCACTGATCATCGGCTTGGTGCTGCCGCTGTGGATTATAGGCCGCTTGATCCAGCGTTTCGCGTTCATCGACCTCAAGATCGCCATGCGGGGGATGCTCTCCACCAAATCGCGCGGGGCGTCTACCCTGCTGGCGCTGGTGATCGGCATTTTCACGCTGAGCGTGATTACCATGCTGGTCGATTCGATCACCAAAGCCTTTGAGCAGTTGTTAGAGGACGTGACTGGTGGGAATGTGCTGGTCTTTACGGCGTCGGCCAGCAACGAGACTCTCGACGCGCTGCGGGTCAAACTGGAAGAACAAGGCGACAGTATCCGCAGTTTTTCGATGCTTGCTACCTATGAGACACAGATCACCTCCTATTGGGACACCAGCGAAAACCGCGCCGTGCGAAATAATCAATTTTCTGGTTTCTTTAGCTCGGTGGACGGGCGCGACATTACCTCTAATTTGCCCGATGTGAAGATGGAGCAAGGTCGCAACCTCGATCCCACGCTGGATGGCCAGCCGGATGCCGAGGGATATTGGCCAGCAGTGATCCTGTGGCCCGAAGAAGAAGAAACCTTTTATTCGCAGTTCACCGATTTTGAGGTCGGCGACAGAATCAAACTGCGGGCAGGCACAGGCTCATCGCGCGGCGAAGTCTGGTTCGTGGTCGTCGGCATTAGCCAAGCCGTCGATATTACCGCCGCCAGCAATTCGAACCTCTATGCCCCGCTGGAGGCGCTCAGACCCTTCCAGCCGAATGATGTGCTGGCGATTGCCGATGTAGAAGAATCCGAGATTCGGAAGGTGCGCCGCAGCCTGTCGGAAGTGCCGGGGACGTTCGTCCTCGAAACGCGCTTTATCAACGATCTGGTAAACCGGCTGGTCGAGCAGTTCACCTCGTTCCCGACACTGGTCGCCGGGCTGGCCTTGTTCACCGGGGGATTCGTGATCGCCAACTCCGCAGCGCTCTCCGCGATGGAACGCCGCCGCGAGATCGGCGTGATGAAAGCGATTGGTTTGCAGCGCGAGCGCGTGTTAGGGATGCTGCTGCTCGAAAACGGCTTGATGGGTCTGATCGGCGGGCTGATCGGCGTCGGAGTCAGTTTTATTATGCTGCTGATCATCCTGTACCAGATGTTCCAGGGCGAATTGGGCGATAAAGTTCCCTATGGGATTGCTTTTCTGCTGATGGGCCTGTGTATCACGATTTCGCTGGTGGCGGCTATCGCGTCGGTATGGTCAGCATCGGGCGAAAAGCCGCTGAATACGCTGCGCTACGAATAAATCCCGCCTCACCCCCTACCCCCTCTCCAACCGGGTTGGAGAGGGGACCGCAGCCGACCGGGTCTGGGTAGAAGCGCCGCTTGCTGCGCCCCTACCCAGGTTTTCTCAAAATCAACAGACCGCTGAAAATCACTTACCTCGTATAACGCATCATACCATTCGATGAGTGAGCAGGAGAGTCCCCCATGCGTCGCAGAATCATCGTTCTCTGGTTTGTCCTGCTGTGCAGCGTGCTGCCCGTTCAGGCTCAAGAAGACCCGGTTATCAGTGCCCCCGTCGACAGCCGGACGGGCACCGCCTACAGCCTGGAATGGAGTCCGAATGGCGACGTGCTAGCCGTCGGTTCGGGTTATGAGATTATGATCTACCCCGCCGATCTCGGCGCGCCGCTGCTCGTGATCGAGGCGGGGGAAATTGTCAATATCACCTGGAGTGCTGACGGCACACGCCTGGTCAGTGCGGGCGGGTATCGAAACCCTGAAATTCGTCTCTGGGCATGGGACAGTGATACCAATACACTCACGCCAGCAGCAGCACTTGACGGAAATGATCCGGCGCTAGGGGCCGATCTGCGCAGCCGTAATCAGTACGTGGTGGCGTGGAGCAGCCAGGATCTGTTGGCGAGTATGGCGGATGACCGGATCATGCGCGTGCAGGTATGGGATCCGCTCGCGGCGGAATTTAAGTCCGGTTTTGAAGTGCTGTATACCTTCCCACTGCGTGAACTGGTCTGGAACGCCAACGGAACCGCGCTGATCGGCGCTGGGCAGCGGCCCAACGAAGAAAGTTTTGTGCTGATTTCGATGGATCTGGAAGGGAATGTCACCGAACTGCTGGATCTGCCGGAAGACACGGCGGCGTTTACGCTTTCGCCTGATCAAACGCAGATCGCGCTGATCGCCAACGGCGGGTTGGTGACGATTCTGGACCTCGTCAGCGGAGACAATGTGTTGAGTTTCCAGAGCGGCGTCACCGAACCAGTGGGGCTGTCATGGCATCCTGACGGGGACCGGCTGGCGCTGCTGAATTATAAGGTCGAAGACAACGATAACGCGCTGGAAATATGGGACATCAGCGCCATTAATGAGGACTCATTTTGAACAATCAACCGCCGCTACAAAGTGGATAATATGGTACAATGCGCTCCGGAATTATGATCACGTGGTCTAGCATCACACTGTCAGAACGGAGCCACTCATGCGGGATGTGTTCGTTACCCTGGACCTGGAAACCACCGGCCTCAACCCGGACGAAGACGCGATTATCGAAGTCGGGGCAGCGCGTTTTCAGGGAGGCGAGCTGATCGATTCGTTCAGCACCCTGATCAATCCGGGCCGCCCTGTGCCGGATCGGGTCGTGGCGATCACCGGCATCCGCACCGAAGACATACAGGGCCAGCCCGCGATCCGGCAGGTGATCCCGGACCTGAAAAAATTCATCGGCAGCAGCCCGATCATCGGGCATAACATCGAGTTCGATCTGGGCTTTATCAGCCCGTATGGGGTCGGCAATGACTCGCTGGCGATAGATACTTACGATCTCGCCTCGGTGATGCTGCCCACTGCCCCACGTTATAACCTGACCAGTCTGACGGCTCAGTTCGGCTTGCAGATCGAACACGCTCACCGCGCGCTCGATGATGCCATCGCCACCGGGCGGCTCTATTGGGCGATCTGGCAGCGGATTCTGAATCTGCCGCTCAAGACACTGCAAGAGATCGTCGAGGCGGCGCGGGATACCTCGTGGAGCGCGGCGCCGGTTTTTGTCGAAGCCTACCAGGAACGCAGCAAAACCGCGCTCACTGCCGCTACTACAGGCCGCGCCTCGATCAGCGAAGAAGATTTGTTCGAACCGGATCGCCGGATTTTATCCCCACTGCGCCCGAACACCGAACATACTCTGCTAAATGTAGACAAATTGGCGGGGCTGATCGAGGAAAATGGACGGGTGGCCCAGGCGTTTTCGGGTTATGAACATCGTCCGCAGCAGGTCGAAATGCTGCGCCGCATCGCCGAAGCGCTGAACCAGGATGAACACCTGCTGGTTGAAGCGCCGACCGGCGTCGGAAAAAGTATGGCCTACCTGATCCCGGCGGTGCATTGGGCCGTGCAGAACAACGAGCGCGTGGTGATCAGCACCAATACCATCAACCTGCAAGACCAGTTGATCAATAAAGACCTGCCCGGCCTGGCTGCGGCCTTAGGGCTGTCTTTTAAAGCTGCGCTGCTCAAAGGTCGCAGTAATTATCTGTGCCCGCGCCGCCTGTTGACACTGCGCCGACGACGCCCAACCTCGGTGGCCGAACTGCGCGTGCTGGCGAAGATTCTCGTCTGGCTGCTGGAATCGGATACCGGCGACAAGGGCGAAATCTCACTGCGCGGGATGGAAGAAAACGCGATCTGGGCGCGGCTGAGCGCTGAAGACGAAGGCTGTACGCTCGAACGCTGCGGCGACCAGATGCACGGGGCCTGCCCGTTTTATAAAGCCCGCCGCGCCGCCGAAGCCGCCCATATCATCATCGTGAATCACGCGCTGCTGCTGATCGATGTGCAGTTGGGCAGCCGCGTTTTGCCGGACTACCAATACCTGATCCTGGACGAAGCACACCACCTGGAAGAAGCCACCACCAGCGGACTCTCGTTCCAACTGAACGAGGCCACCCTTCAGCGCCGCCTGGATGACCTGGGCGGGATGCGCCGGGGCCTGCTCGGTGACGTGATCCGCAGCACGCGCGGCAGTGTGCCCGCCAAATATTTCTCGCAGGTTGAATCCTACGTGCAGATCATCAGCGAAGCGCTGGAAGCGATGGGCCGTCACGTCGAGCGTTATTTCAATTCGGTGTATCGTTTCTTGCACGGTTCCGGCGAAATCAAGGCGGGTGATTATTCCAGCCAGGTACGCATTACCCCTGCCCTGCGTAACCAGTCGGAATGGGGGCATGTTGAGGAAGCGTGGGAACTGCTCAGCCAGTTCACCCAGGCGATCTCAAACGCCATGAACCGGTTGGCGAAGGGACTCGGCGGGCTGGACCAGTTCGACATTCAGAACTATACCGACCTGCTGTCGAGTGTGCAGGCGGCGGCCCGTCATTTGGACGAGATGCACCGCCAACTGACCGCTTTCTCCGCTAATCCGCAAGAAAACACGATTTATTGGGCGCAGGTGGAGCAGGACGGCACCAAACTTTCGATCCACGCCGCGCCGCTGCATGTCGGGCCGCTGCTGGAACAGCATCTCTGGAACAGCAAAAAGTCGGTGATCATGACCAGCGCCACGCTGCGCACCGGCGGCACCTTTGAGTATATCAAGGACCGGCTGAACGCTTTTGAAGTCGAGCAGGCCGTCGTTGGATCACCGTTCGATTACAAAGCCAGCACCCTGGTGTATATCCCCACCGATATGCCTGATCCCAGCCGCCGTGACGATTATCAGCGCGCCGTTGAACGCGGGCTGATCGAACTCGCCGCCGCGACTCAGGGTCGGATGTTGGGCCTGTTCACCAGTTATTCGCAGTTACGCCAGACCGCGCAAGCGATTGGCCCCCGGCTGGCGCTGGGCAATATCACCGTGTTTGATCAAAGCGACGGCACGAGCCGCCAGGCGCTGCTCGAAGGTTTCGTCCAGACGCGGCGCTCGGTGCTGCTCGGTACGCGCTCATTCTGGGAAGGGGTAGACATCCCCGGCCAGGAACTCAGCGTGTTGGTGATCGTGCGGCTGCCCTTCACCGTGCCCAGCGATCCGATCTTCGCGGCGCGGTCTGAACTCTACGAAGAGAGTTTTATGCAGTACGCCGTGCCGGACGCCGTGCTGCGCTTCCGTCAGGGATTCGGGCGGTTGATCCGCACCAAGACCGATCGCGGCGTGGTCGCGCTGTTTGACAGCCGGGTGATCTCTAAACGTTATGGACAGGTGTTTCTCGACAGTCTGCCCGGCTGTACGGTGAAACGCGGCCCGCTGGCGGAACTCCCCCGCGCGGCAGCAGACTGGATCGGGGAATAAAGTTACACTCGGAAAATAATAATCTCGTCCTGTTTTACCCCTCCCCTTGTTCCCCTCCCCGCTCACGCAGAGAGGGGAAAAGCTGGGCAGCAGCGCCGCGCCCCTCCGCAAATCTCATGCTCCGCTTTCTCGGCGCAGCGAGGAAAGGGGCCGGGGGATAGGGGTAAATTATTCTATGGAACAGTCTAACTTTCGTGCGTGGTCGACTCAGTAAAGAAAGCGCGCCGGTACTGGTGTTCCAGGCGCTGTTTAACTTTGGCAGCAGCTTTTCAGCGCTGTTCGTCAACGTTTATCTCTGGCGCTTAAAATCCAGCCTGGAAAGTATCGCTTTTTACAATTTCTGTGTATACGTCTCGCTGCTGTTCTGGTCGTTGGTGTGCGGGAAGGTGATCGAAAAGCGGGGCGAAGTGTTCTGCCTGCGCGCGGGGATCATGCTCTACACCACGTTTTATTCCTCGATCCTGCTGCTGCAAGAACGATCTGGCGACTTTTTGATCCCGCTCGGTTTGTTAGCGGGCATGGCGGCGGCGTTTTTGTTCATGGGGTCCAATTCGCTCATCGCCCGCCAGACGCACAACCGCGACCGCGATTTTTTCTTCGGCGCATTAGCGGCAGTGTCGGGCATGGGCGCGATTATCGTGCAGCCCGTCTCAGGCTCGATCATCAGCCATTTTTCGGGCTTACAGGGCTACTCGATCATTTTCAGCCTCAGCGCCGGGTTATATTTGTGCGCCATCATAACCTCCTTCTGGCTGCCGCGCAGCCGGGGCAGCGAAGTGTTTCATTTTTCGGAGACGTGGCGCGCCTATCGTAATGATCCCCGCTGGCGCGGGGTCGGGCTGTCGATGTTTATCGCGTCGATACGCGGCGGCCTCTACGGATTTTTGATCACCATTCTGGCGTATCTCACCTTTAAGGATGAATGGGGCCTGAGCCGCTATTCGATGGTGATGTCGACGGTGACACTGCTGGCAGCGTTTACCGTTGGGCGCATGTTGACCGCCGAGCGGCGGGTGCGTTTTTACTTTTTGGGCGCGTCCTTCTCCTTGATCGCGTCGCTGATCCTGGTGATCTGGTCTGGCAAGCCGGGTTTTCTGCTCTACGGGCTGTTGTTTAATGCCGCTTCGCCGCTGCGTGACATTCCGACGAATACGATCTCGTATGAAGTGATCGACGATCTCAACCGCCAACGCGGGATGCGTTTCACTTATGTGATCGCTCGCGAAGTTCCGATCAACCTGGGGCGGCTGGTTGGGATCGGGCTGTTCTTGCTGCTCTATCGTTATGCCCAAAGCGACTGGGTGATCAAACTTTTGATCCCGGCGGTGACGACGTTAGAACTGAGCAACGTGTTTATATTCCGGTGGATTAAACATCAATCCAATACCAGTAATCCAGGTTAATAATTTCTGTCCCTTGTTTTCCCGTTTTAGGATATAATGGATACTATCGTCAAATAGCCTGTGGGGGCATTATGTCTCTCTTTGTTTCCTCCTCCACGCCGCTTGCTTCCGGCAAGAAGTCGTCGTCGGAGGAAATCAGTCGTCAGGCGCAGTACTTCACCAATATTGACCTTCTGTCTGATTTTCTGAACGCTGTTCCGAATGTGTTTGTCGTCCTCAATGCCAACCGACAGATCGTCTTTGCCAACCGCGCCCTCTACGAAGCCTTTGGTCTGGATCGTGATGAGGTTATCTACGGCCAGTATCTGGGCGATCTGTTGAGCTGCTCGCATGTGAATATTGAATTAGGGCAGCGCTGCGGCTCCACTGAGTTTTGCCATACCTGCGGCGCACTGCAAGCCACTCTGCGCAGTTTACATGGACAAAATGCCATACAGGAATATCGCATCGTCCAGCACGACGGGGCGGCGCTGGATTTACGCGTTTCGGGGTCTACACTGCGGCTGAACGAACAGGTTTTTTCGCTGTTTGCGATTGAGGACATCAGCCATCACAAACGGCGGCAAGTATTAGAGCGGCTGTTTTTCCACGATATTTTGAATATCGCCGGAGTGGTGCTGGGGTATGCCGAACTGCTGCAAAATACCCCTACTGAAAACAGCCGGGTTGAGAAAATCAAGACCACGCTGTATCATGCCAGCGTGCGCCTGGTAGACGAGATCGAGAGTCAGCGCCAGCTTAGCGCCGCCGAAAGCGGCGATCTGAAACCGATGGTAGCTCCAATCCATTCGCTAGGGCTGCTCAGAAGCGTTCAGGAATATTACCAGGGCCACGAAACCGCCAGAGATCGCCAGATACTCATTGACCGCCACGCGCAAGATATCGCGTTCGAGTCGGATATGGCGCTGCTGCGGCGCGTGATCGAGAATCTGGTCAAAAATGCGCTAGAAGCCTGCGAACCCTGCCAGTTCGTCACACTGTCGTGCAAAGGTGACGGTGAGCGCGTGCTGTTTACGGTTCACAATCCCACCCCGATGCCGCGTGATGTGGAACTGCAAATTTTCCAGCGATCATTTTCCACTAAAGGGTATGGTCGCGGGTTGGGAACCTACAGCGTCAAACTACTGACCGAACGTTACCTTAGAGGGACCGTCGAGTTTGTCACGTCAGCGCAGGACGGCACAACTTTTGTTGTGTCCTATCCGTTGTTTTTAGACGAGGCTTGATATGACCACTCCCGCGCCGAATCTGCACACCGATTTTGCCTCGCCTGAACGCACGTCGAGCGAAGAACTCGAACGGCAGGCCCGCTATTTTGAAAACAAAAGTTTGCTCACTGAGTTTTTGGATGCCGTGCCGAACGTGTTTGTCGTGCTGAACCAAAACCGGCAGATCGTGTTTGCCAACCGGACCTTGTGCGGAATTTTGGGGCTGACGAATGATCAGCCTCTGCGCGGCAAACGCCCCGGCGAAGCATTGGGCTGTATCCATGCCCATGAAAATGAGGCGGGCTGCGGAACCTCAAAATT
>JACRBK010000025.1 GCA_016234525.1 Chloroflexota bacterium | reverse complement strand
AACCGCGAAATTTTTTGGTACTTTGAATATTCTCGCTTATATTGTCTGATACCGTTTGTGGCGGCGCTGCTGTTAAGCTATATCACACCGATGATCTGGATAGCGAGAACCCACCAGTCCTGGATTCCGCAATTTGCGACGGCTAACGGCCTGATTTTGTTTATGCTTGGCGCGCTTCTTATCATCGTCATCACAATCGAGTTTTACTCGCCGAGAGGGCCATACCATTTGGCGAGCGTCAAAACAAACGGCCACGTTTATTATTTGGGGGTCCTCGAATACGATTCGGGCGATCCGGCTTACGCTATCCAGTTATACGAGTGCGACCGTTACGGCCTATTGTGTACTGTTGTCTGTGAATATCCGACAGCGTATAAACGTTGGAGAGAACATTTCGGCCTGCGTGCTGACGCTCAAGCTCAAACGATATCTGTTATATTAGACAACGAACCCATTTGTACTCAGGCGGCTTTTTGAGCGGCGCGCCAGTCGCAGGCGTCTTGTTTATTCATTGGAGCAAACATCATGGCAGCGAAATTACAACGAACCGTTATCTTGATCGTTCTGGCGCTGATCTTCGGCGCGATAGTGATTTCAACCGCACCGGAACACCGCACCCAGGCGGGCGGCGGATTTCCGGCCCACGTCCTGACCCTGAAGGAGAATGTTGAGTCAGCAGTCGTGGTCGATTATCCGGACGGCAGCCCCAATGTTGTCCTTGAACTGCGACCGGGCGACCGTGTTTTGCGCACCAGCGGCGGCATCATTATGAGTGACGAGGGGGTGTATATCCCTGTGTATACGCCTATGGGCGAGTCGGGATGGCTGCTGAACGGCGAAGACATCACCGAATCGATCAGCGCGGTTTATGCGACCAGCAGCCAGTTGGAAACCGGGGCGGTGGTGTCCGTCGTGGCGGGGGGAGATGGCGCACCCTGCCGGGCCGTTCCGACATCTCGTGGGGATACGGTGCGCTCTCTGGCAGAGGGCGAGATGCTTACAATTACCGATGGTCCCTACCCGGCAGAATTGGGCTTGTGGTGGCCTGTGGCGCTCTCCGATAATGAGCGGTGTTGGATTTATGACGCGCCGGGGCTGTTTGTTATTGTGAACTCATAACGGGAAGGTAGTTTAAGCATGGACGATACGCTGACCATTCAAGAAGTCGCTGAGCGCACCGGGCTGAGCAGCCATACCCTGCGTTATTATGAGCGGATCGGCCTGATCCAGCCGGTAGATCGCGCGTCGAGCGGCCACCGCCGTTATTCCGAACAGGATATTGGCTGGATCGAGTTTCTGAAAAAGCTGCGTTCCACCGGGATGCCGATCCGCGAGATGAAGCTCTACGCCGATCTGATGTGGCAGGGCGAACAAACGGCGGGCGCGCGGCGGCGGCTGCTCGAGCGTCACCGCGAGCGGATGCTGGCGCAGATCGCCGAGATGAACGACTGCCTGACCTGCATCGAGTGGAAGATCGCGCACTACAAAGAATTCGAGATGATGGCCCAGCCGCACCGTGTGGAAGAAGAAAAGGTCCGCGCCGGATAACGTTTGCACCATAAAACGCCCGCCGTTTGTGTGTCTTACCCATGGGCGCGCCCCAATAAACGGTTATAGTAGAGGGGCATCTTTTTAATCGCTGTCGGAGAAAATGTGATGACCGCCTACGATACCCCTCGATTTGCTGTGCCGGATGCGAACCTTGTCCCGGTGAACACGTATCCCGGCACACTGTTAGAGATTCCGCCCTCGCGCATGTTTGTGATCAAACTGTCGCTCAAAAAATATATGGATACGCGCGGGCCGGACGCAGTAACGTTTGATGCTTCACAGGGGGATGGCGGTGCTTCGTTGCCCGGTGTGCCCGAAAACCTGCTGGATCGGGCGCACGAACTGGTCAAAAAGCACGGCACGGCCTACGATTTTCCGTATGGCACGGATGTCTACCGCAAGGCAGTGATCGAGCAGTATTGGAAGCTGGACCCCGCGCTCGGTTGGGGACCGGCGAACGTGCTGGCGACGGTGGGTGGGCGTGACGCGCTGGTGAAAGCCTATGACGCCATGATCAACCTGGGAACCGGGCGCATCGGTGATGCGGTGATGGTCTCGCGCGTCCCCTGGATCAGCTATAACTGGGGGCCGTATGCGATTGGCGCGAATGTGCTGCTGGCACCGGGGGATGAATCCGCTGCGTGGCGTTACAGCGAAGACAGTATCCGCGCCTCGGTGGATTTTTGCCGGGCCAGTGGCGGGCGGCAGATCGCCGGGGTTGTGATCACGTCGCCCGATAACCCCACCGGGCATACACTCGACCTGGAACAACAGGTCGCGCTCGGTAAAGCCGCGCTCGAAGCCGGGATTCCCTATGTGCTGTACGACTGGATGTACCACTATGTCACCGAAGGCGCGCCGATGGACCTCAACGCCTTCTTGAATGCGTTTGAACCGGCAGAGCGCGAGCAGATCATGGTGCTGGACGGCATCACCAAGTCGTTGGGCGCGTCGAATGTCCGCAATTGCCACCTGATCGCCGGTAAAAAAGTGATCAGCTTTATCAGCAGCCGCGCCTCGCACAGCGTGCTCCCCTCGTTCCACAGCCAGGCCGTCGCGATGGCTGCTTATGAGATGGGTTTCCGCCAGGCCGCCGATCCGATCATCGGGCCGACGAACGCCAGCCGCCAGGTGATGCGCCGTTTCCTGACCGAACACGGCTATCGTTTCATTATGGGTGACGGCGGATATTATGCCTTCATCAACGTGGGGAAATGGATGGACGCGGCGAACATGGCCGACAGTTTCGCGCTGATCGAACACCTCTGCGCCGAATATGGCGTGGCGGTGGTGCCGGGCGGCGCGTTCTCCGCCGAAGGGGATCGCTGGATTCGCTTCTCATATGCGCTGCCGCCGCACATCACCGAAGGGGCCTTGCAGCGCTTCCATGCGGGATTGTCGTCGTTGGGGTAGGGGTGTTGTTAGCGAAGTGGTGGTTGGTTGGATACCTCCAGTTGTTTCAGCCAGTCATCGGCGGCGCGCGGCGAGGTCAGGCGGATAAGGGTCAGGTGCTGGTATTCGGGTTTGGTGAGCCAGACCGGATACTCTCTTTTCCGCCGTCGGTATGTTTTTAACGCCCAGATAAACAGCGAATTGCGGCTGAACAGCGCTCCCCGGACCGTCTCTCGGTTGCCACTCCATAGTTCCTCGCGGGTGAGAACGCGGCGCAGCGTGCGTTTAAACAGCCGGGCAAGGATCACCGGCAGCGCATAATCCAGCCAGATGACGGTATCGGCCCGCGCCCAGATAATATCACGGACTTTTCGATAGTTGCCGTCAATGACCCAGGCATTGACACTCAGCGCGTCGTCAACCCGCGCGCGAAAAACGTCCAGTGGAGCCTCGGTCCAATGAGGCCCCCAATGCAGCGCATCCAGTTCGATATGGCACGCGCCGAACTGCCGGGCAAGGCGCGCGGCCAATGTCGTTTTGCCGGAACCTGTCACGCCGATCACGGCGATCCGCTGCCCGATGATCGGTGGGGCGGAAAAAGAGTCGGTGGTCATTCAAGCATTCTCCCAGAGCACGAAATTTCATTCTAACAGCACGCCACTGATTAGAATATACTCTTAGAGGGGATATTCAATACTTCTGAAAGGATAGGATGGTATGACCGAGCTTAAAGGCAAGATCACCCATTATACCGACGTTCCTGCTCACGTGTACGGCGATGAAGCGCCGGGCACCTCGATCCGTTGGCTGATCGACGACGATCACGATGGCGCGCCAGTTTATGCTCTGCGCCTGATCGAGATCGAGCCGGGCGGCCACACGCCGCGCCACAGCCACCCCTATGAACACGAGAATTTTGTGGTCGAGGGGCAGGGACGGGTCTGGATGAATGGCGCGTGGCAGTCGCTCAAAGCTGGGGATGTGGCGTTTGTGCCGGGGGATATGGAACATACCTACGAGAATACCGGAGAAACGCCGTTCAAGTTTTTATGCGGAATCCCGGTTAAAAGGCTGCTGCCCCCTAAGGCATAGTGGAGACAGCGCGGTGAAACTTAGCATCGAAGGGGATCGGATCATCATTGAGCCAGCGGCACGACCAACATTAGACGATCTGCTGGGGGGGATCACTCCCGACAATTTGCATACGGAAACCGACTGGGGAGAAGCGGCGGGTCAAGAGATAATTATGCCCGTGGTGTTAGAAAAGCTGGATACCCTGCTGCGCGTCTCCGCCTGATCTGTATGGAACCAGACTGTCAGATAGCGTGTCTGATTCTGATGTGTGGAGGATTGATCAGGAGAAGAAGATCATGCGTCAGAAAATAACAGGAATAGCAGTGGCGATACTCGTTTTGGGGATTTGCCTGGGTGCCGTCAGCCAACGGGCGCTGGCCTATCCGCCGTGCGGCCCGTTTCAGGAACCGCTCAAGGCCGACGACGATCCCGCGACGAGCGATTCGTTCTGCCGCCCGCTGTATTCCGGCTATGAATTGGTGCAGTTAGCCAATGGGATTCCATTTGCCTGGATTCGTTCGGCCCCGGCATCCGATGCCCCGGTGCTGAAGACGATCTATCCCACCGGGTATCCTAGTATGAGGATCGTGCTTGTACGCCACCTGGGACAAACCTCCTGGGATGGTTTCCAAAACTGGTATGCGGTGCAATCTTACCCGATGGATACCAATATCATTGGCTGGGTGGAGCAGGTGTCGATCACGACGGCATCCTATGCCGGGTATCCCCCGGAACAACCCGCCGAGTTGGCGCAGTGGACCGTGCCGCAGACCGGTTTTGTCAAGCCGGGTGTACCCTTCCTTTGGATACGGTCTCAGGCCGGGTCCGACGCGAGTATCGTTTATACGATTCCGTTGGGTGCGTCGCTCACTATCGCCGGATCGCCCGCGTTTGACGGCGTGCAGTGGTGGTGGAAAGTGGATTATGCCGCGCGTTCGGGCGTCAAAAGCGGTTATGTCGAACAATCGCTGATTGTAGCGTCCAACGGCCCTGTTCATGGATTACAGTAGTTAACTGCGCGCCGGGCTATCATTGGCCCAGCGCGCCTCATTTTTATAACCCTCTGCCTGACGAAATTCCCCCATTCCTGCCATCGTTGGGGCTTGAATTTTCCCTCGCTACCCAGAACCACACATTCGCGTAAAATAAATATCAGATATTGCTTTGTGCGAGAAGAGCTTTTTTGCGGAGGAGCTTTTTTGACAATGGCCGAAAAGATCAAGAAAAACACCTTTTATACCAAGTATCCGCTGTCGAGTGTTGTGTTATATAACGGCAGCACTATTTTGCATTTTCTGTTAGGCGGCGCGGGAATTTATCTCAGTTTCTCGTCGTGGGCCGGGCCGCTGCTGGCGGTGATCTATCTGGTGTTCGCCTTCGTGCAGATGTATCTGATCATGCCGCTGACCGTCTGCTCACGCTGTCCCTATTATAAGCTGGAGAATGGGCGCTGTATCTCAGCATTGAATCTGCTCTCGCGGCGGATCACCACGCCGGGCCTGCCTCACGATTTTCTCCGGCGGGCAAAAGGGCCGCTGTGCCACAACTACCAATATCTCGCCGCGCTGATCGTGCCGGTTCCGCTGATGCTGCTCGGCCTCGTGCTGAATTTTTCGGTGGCGCTGCTGGTAATTTTGGGAGTCGTCGTGCTGCTGCTGGTCGAGCGTTTTTTGTTCTTGTTCCCCAAAGTGGCGTGTATTCACTGCGTGGCGAAGCATAAATGCCCGAACGCCGCGCAGATGGGGTTGAATAAATAAGGTAAAAACCGGGCGCAGCGGCGCCGCGTTCCTACAAAGACGTGGTCGGCTGCGGTAGGGGGTGAGGCCAAAATAGAGGAAAATGGTGGGGGAATAGGGGTAAAACCTACCCCGCCCCCTCAAAATTCACCGGCAGGCGGATGAAAAACACCGTCCGGCCCGGCTCAGATTCAAAGTTGATCTCGCCCATTTGTTTGTCCACCACCACGTTATAGCAGATATTGAGTCCCAGCCCGGTCCCCTGACCGGGTTTTTTGGTGGTGAAAAACGGCTCGAAGATCATCGTCTGGTACTGCGGCGGAATGCCGGGGCCGCTGTCTTCGATCTCGACCACGATCCAGCCGTCGCGCAGGGGATCGCGGTGAGTGCGGATGCACAGGCGTCCGCCGCTCTCCAGGGCGGTGATCGCGTTGTCGATGATGTTGGTCCACACCTGATTCAGTTCGCGCCCATACGCCTGGATCGCGGGTAGGGCGGGATCATAATCGCGCTCGACCCGGATGTTTTCGCCGAACCGCTGCGCCAGAATCAGCAGGGTGTTATCCAACCCTTCGTTGACATTCACCGTTTGCACCGGGGCCTGATCCAGATAGGAATAACCCTTTAACACGCTCACTGTTTGCGAAATGTGCGCCGATGCGCCCGAAATATCCGCAATCAGCGAATAGGCGCTGTACCCGGCACTGGCCCAGTTCAGCACGCCCGCTAACGATCCGTTATCGAACACCCCGGCCAACGTTTCAAGCCGCGTTTTGGTCCAGTCTAGCATCGTCAGCACGGGCGCGAGTTCCCAGCCGTCATCAATATCGTGTTTATCCAACCAACCTTCGATTTCCCATTCGCGCTGGCTGCATTCCAGGGCGCTCAATGCCACCGGGTTTTTGGAACGCTGGCGGATTTCTTCTAGCAGATCGTTAATCGCCTGCTGCTGCGCCGGATCGAGTTGCAGCGTGCCTAACTGGACCTGCGCCTCAGCAAAATGATCCATCGCCTCGCGCAGTTGATCTACGCCGCGTTTGATCGCCGCTGCCGGGTTGTTCAGTTCGTGCGCCACGCCTGCGGTTAAGGAGTTCCAGTTCGCCATGTGCTGCGCCTGCTGCAAACGCGCTTCGGTCATACGCTCGCGCTGCAAGACCACATTGAGCATACTGCGCGTGACGGCGGGGCAGGTATCCATCACTTCGTTAAACTGCTCGCGGTTGACTCCGATCAGCGTGGTGACGGTGCGCGCCTGCACGCTTGCCATACGCGGCCTGTTTTGCAGCACGGCCATCTCGCCGACGATCTCCCCACGTCCGAGCACGTTGAGCAAAACCTGGCGGCCTGCGCTGGTTTTGAGCACTTCGAGTTCGCCTTCTAACACAATATAGGCGCAGTCACCGGTCGAGCCTTCATCGAACAGAACATCGCCCGGTTGCAGCGTGACTCGCTCATAATTGCCCGCGACATAGGCCAGTTCGGTATCGGAAAAATTGATGCGCGCGGGGGGCGCTGCGTTTTGCTCGCTCATGGTACTGTCCTCGACATTAAACTATGTACAATTGTAATCCATCTCACGAATTAAGGCGATATTTATTATAACTATTTACTATTTGAGGTTGGCCCCCAATTTTGAGGGATTTGGAAAATTGGGTGTCACAAAATCGCACAAAATCAGATAGACTAATGTAGTAGAGGATGAGGCTTGCTATCGGCTTTACGTTGTGGCCTTTTCCGCGCACCTTAAACAATCTTATACAACCGCTTAGGTGTGAAGTTGTGACTCGGAAACATGGCCCGTGCGCGTAACCGACGGATGGAGTCGACTTAGTGAAAGGAGTCATCCATGAACCAACCGAGTGACAGCGGAACATCGTATGAGCCTGGACTTTCTTCCACGACTACCGAAAGCACTGAAACTCGGTGCTGTGCCTACTTTGGCTGGTGGGACGTGAAAGGGGAACGGTTGGTACGGCGGCGCGTCGAGCGAAAAATCCCCCCTGATATGTGGGATGATCTCTGCCAGGAAGTCTGGATCGCCTTGTTAAAGGCGGTTCGGGATGGCCGGTATCGGACCCGCGAGGGCAAAAGCTTCGATGCCTATGCCATGCAGACCGTGAACAACCTGATCGCGGACTATTGGACGGAAGTGGCGCGTGACGACCGCTACTGGACATCGTTAGACGAAGATGATACGCCCCAGCGTTTATTGCAGGACGATGCCCAAAATACTTTTTTGATGGTCGTTGATCGGGAACAGCGTGAAGCCGTGTTATATGCTCTGGAGCAGTTATCCGACAACCGACGCGCGATTATCGAGCGCGTCTTGGTCGGCCAGCGCACACGGGAGATCGCTCAGGAGTTGGAGATGACCGAAAATGCGGTGCGACAACAGCACCGCCGGGCCATCATCCAACTGCGCTATATTGTCGAGCGCTACCTGGGTCTAGAAGCAAGTGAAGGCTAACGATGACGCGGGCAGGGTACTCAACCGGGGCAAGACACGGCGAGTACCCTTTCGCCTTTTTCGCTGAAACTCAAAAACAAACAGTACAGTACACGCAATCAACCGTTGACCGATGGAGTGCCTTGTTAAACAAGAGGTACCAATATGAACCAGGTTTTTATAAGCTATCCCAATAACCCTCATAATCGCTCAGACGCAAATGTTCGTTTGCGATCTGCTCTATTGGGCTGCCTGTTAAGGGAGCACCAAATTGAGAATTGGGTAGATTACGAAATACGAGCTTCTGAAACCTGGGAAACGACTATTTTAGCGTGCTGCGAATCGACTGACATGGTGTTGTTGCTAACGGCTGAATCTAACGATGCTGAGTGGATGGATCGTGTGCGGCGTGGCGTTAATCGTGATGAGAATATAAAACGATTGATTCTGCCGTATATCAGCCATTTCGTGAATGAAACCTCTCGATTTACCCGTTCAGCACGAGCCGTCGCCTCGACACCAAGCGAATACCCTGAGTATCCTGGTGCGCGTGAAATAAGAACCTATCGGGAGACAGATCATGATAAACCACTGGATAAACCACTGGCACGGGTCTCACAAGACCAGCCATCATGCCCATTAAACCAACCTGTTCGACCATCTCAGTTTGTCAATCCACGCTCCGATCATGATGATCCACCGGATGATCTTAATGTTCCGCCCGAACCGGCGACCTACGAGATTCCAGGATTATCAGAACAATCATTACATACCTATCTGGATGTCATGCTGCAAGAAACTTCCGACGCGGATCGACAACAAATACAGCAAATGGGCAAACAAATAAAAGCACGCAGGCGATCTTTGGAACTTTCGCGTAACGAATTAGCCGAGCAGTTGGATATACCTATCGAGTGTATCTTATTGGCTGAAACCGGCTATGGGGAGGTAGAAACGGTACGCGAATTGCTCGAACAGACCCAACGATTGCAGAACGAGGTCTTCCGATTGCACTGACAAACTTATTAAATTTTAGCGTTGCTGGGGCCTATCGTCTGGCGTAGTCCAGAACAATCAAAAGGCGGGGGAGAAATCCTCCGCTTTTTTGTTT
>JACRBK010000544.1 GCA_016234525.1 Chloroflexota bacterium | reverse complement strand
GAATTGCCCTTTATTCTCACCCTGACTAAAATCAGTCTAAATTGTTCTATAAATCACCTGCTGCAACGAAAGGCTGCTGCCGATGCCGCCCGATGCCGAACGCTGGACCAAACAAATTCAAGAGACGATTGCCGATACCAGCGCCGTGCGCGAGGGACTGACCGATGAAGACGCGATTCCGCTGATCGATTGGGGGATCGCCTGCGCGCAGTTTCTCGGCCAGCAGATCAGCGCCACCGCGCCCACCGAAGAACAAGTCGGCGCGCTGGGTTATGCGCTGACCCGGCTGATGACGCGCCTCACCTGGCTCGTGACCTACCGCCACAAAAAAGATGCCGTCTGGCTGACACGCACTTTTCAGATGGTGAACCAGTTGGGCAAAGAATTGTATGGCGACGGCGCGCCTGTTGTACCTGACGAGGAGATCGCGGCCTGGATCGCGGGCCATGCAGCACAGTCGGATAGCGACCTGCTGCGAGGATTAATCAGCCGCCTGACTCCGCCCGCGCTGGCGACACCGCCAACCGCTGCGGATTCAGCGGCCCCTGCCACGCCCACTACATCCGCCCAGCCTGCACCCAAACCGCTCACCGCCGATCTGTTCCCGATTACACCTCCGGCCCCTACCGAGCCGGTTGATTCTCAATCGCATACTCCCCCAGGAGGGAATGATGACCAAACGCAGTAAACGTCGTTCGTCTAAAAAACTCTCGTCCAACACGCAGCGCGCCGTTCTCGGCGGAACCACCGGCATAGTAATCATTATCATCGCGTTGATCGCGCAGTTCGTGTTTGGCATTGATGTGCTGCATACCGATGAGCAAAATATTGAACCGACGGCGGTGATCGACAACAATGGGAACGGCAACGGGAGTTCCGTTCTGACGCCGATTGCCGGGGGTTATGATGGCGGCTGGTTCCAACTCTATTTTACCCAGCCGATCAACAGCCAGGACGAAAGCCGCTTTAATGGCTCACCGCTTGAAAACGCCGTCGTGAACCTGCTCAACAGCGCCACCCAAAGCATCGACGGTGCGTTTTATGAAATGAACTCGCAGCCGATCACCGATGCGCTGATTAACGCGCATGAGCGCGGCGTGCGGGTGCGCGTGGTCACGGATGGCGAATTCGGCCTGGAACAGCCCGATACCACCGTTGACCAGTTGGAACTCGCCGGGATTCCCATCACATCAGACGGCACACGCGGGGCGTTTATGCACAACAAGTTTTTTGTGGTAGACAGCCTCTTTGTCTGGACCGGCTCGACCAACTTCACGCATAACGATATTTATAACAATAACAACAATTCGATCCTGATCCGGTCCAGCCAGTTAGCGCAAAACTACAGCGCCGAATTTGAGGAACTTTTCGGAGGGAATTTCGGCAAAACCTCAGACCAGTCTATTCGGAATCCGTCCGTGACCATCGAAGGCACCCAGATCGAAACGATCTTCGAGTCAGAGGGCAGCGCGCCGGATCGTATGGCGCAGTTAATCGAATCGGCCAACACCGTGCAGTTTATGGCGTTCTCCTTCACCGAGGGGCTGCGGTACGGCCAGGATCGCGCCATTATGGACCTGCTAGTGGAACGTTTTGAGGCGGGCGGTTTCACGCTGCAAGGCGTTGTCGAAGCCAGCAGCCGCCGTTTTATCGAGCCGATGTACTGCGCCGGAGTCGATGTGAGGCAGGACGGCAACCCGGATGTTTTGCACCACAAAGTATTTATCATTGACGGCTCAATCGTGGTGATGGGATCGTTCAATTTCTCGAATAATGCGTCAGACGACAACGACGAGAACATGCTGATCATCCATAACCGCGACATCGCCCAGGCATACCTGGAAGAGTTCGCCAGACGGTGGGCCGAAGCCGAAACCATACCGCAGTCAAGTTATAGTTGTTAACTCAACCTTGGGCCGTCAGGAGCATGTAAGGGCGCGGCAGCCGCGCCCTGGATAGGGAAGCCGCTATGAGCCAATTACCTCCGCCATCCGCCGAACAAATCCGGCAAAGTTTGTTGTTGATTCGCAGCAGCAACCCGCTCGAACGGATGCGGGCGATTGAGATGCTGTCCGCCGTGCGCGACGATCCGCGCGTGGTGCAAGTATTCGAGCATCTTTACCGCGAAGACACCGATCCACGGGTGCGTGAAGCCGCTCGCAAGGCAATGCAGAGCGCCGAGGCGAGTGTTCCCGCGCCAGGGACGGATGAAGCGCCACCGCTGCCAGGCCGCGCCCGAACTCCCGCCGCGACCAATGGACTCCCGCCGATGCCGGGGCGCGCCTCAACGCGCCCGGCGCAGCAGCGCCCCGTGCCCGCACCTCAAGCACGCCGCCGCCGTCCGGCTGCCCGTCGGGGGATGTTCCTGCTCAACCCGGCGAATGCACGGCTGGTCGCCAAAGAAATGAAACGCGCCGCCCGCCGCAAACAGGATGGGCGTTCGGCCCTACTGTTGGCAATGGCATTTTTCCCGGTGATCGGGCTGTTGTGGGGCATCGTCGCGCCGGACTGGTATACCTGGCTGCTGTTAGAACGTGATGGTCAAGAGACGATAGGCGAAGTGATCGAAGGGCAGGCCAGCAGCGAGGATCACTATTCGCTGCTGTACCGTTTCCCTATCGGGCCAGCGGACGGCGCCCTGACGTATACCAACCACCAGCAGGTGACCCGCCCCACCTACGAGGGATTCACCAGCGGCACGCCGATCACGGTGACGTATCTACCCGATGATCCTGCCGTGTCCCGGCTGGATACCGCTAACCCGGCGCATGAGCAGCGCAACCGCCTGACGATTGCCGCCGCCGGGCTAACCGGGATCACGGTGTTGGTGCTGCTCTTGGGGAGCCTGCAACGCAGCCGTCCTTATCTGCTGCGCGGCGGCTGGCGGCTGCTCAAAGGGCAGTTGGTCGCGTGCCAGGGTCGCCTGGACGATGACGGCGATTATAAACTCGCGCTGCGCTACCGTTTTCGCACCCCGTCGGGCCGGGTGATCACCGGGCAAATACGCCAGATTCGAAATGATCTCAAGGGTCGCGCGCTGCCCCGCCCCGGCACGCCGCTGGCGGTTTATTATCGGAACGTAAAGACCCACCGGCTGTTATAGAAGCTGTCAGCGATCAGCCGTCAGCAATCAGCAAAAAACACGACATTATCTTCTCCCAATGGGCGCGGCGAGAGTCGCGCCCAACCCGTGTCCATTGAAGAACGGCCTCATCCCCTGCCCCGCGTGCGATCTATATGCTTCAATCCAGGTGGGCGAAAACACCTTTTTTGCGTTAATCTCTGAACGAACACAGTAACCCAATCATCTCATCCTCCGGTGTGTGAGAGGATGGTGCAGTGAGGAGTTTATTACATGGCGAAGGAATACGATGTCGTGGTGTTGGGAGCCGGTCCAGGGGGTTATGTAGCCGCGATTCGCGCCTCCCAATTAGGGCTAAAAGCCGCCGTCGTCGAAAAACAGTGGTGGGGCGGGGTCTGCTTGAATGTGGGCTGTATCCCCTCTAAAGCCCTGCTGCGCAACGCGGAACTGGCGCATATCGTCCAGCACCGGCTGAAAGAATTCGGCTTTAGTGCCGAGGGCGGGGTGCAGGTCGATTACAGCGTGGCTTTCAAACGCAGCCGCCAGGTATCCGACCGGCTGGTCAAGGGGGTCGGCTTCTTGATGAAGAAAAACAAGATCGACACCTATGACGGCTGGGGAACCATTCAGGATAAGTCGACTGTGTCGGTAGAACTGAACGCCGGGGGCAGCGAAACGCTGACCACCAAAAACCTGATTATCGCGACCGGCGCAAAAACGATGCTGCTGCCCAACACGAAAATTTCTGCCAATGTGATCACCTATCTTGAGGCGATTCTTTCTGACTCGGTGCCGCGCAGCATTATCATTGCCGGGGCCAGCGCTATCGGCATGGAATTCGCTTATGTGATGCACAACTACGGCGTAGATGTGACCATCGTTGAATATATGCCCCACCTGCTGCCCGCCGAAGATGAAGAAGTCTCGGTGGAGATCGAAAAGCAGTACAAAAAGCTGGGCGTGAAATTTATGCTTGGCACGCGCGTCGAGTCGATTGAAGATACCGGCAGCGGCGTGCGCGTCACCGTGAGCAAAGATGGACAGACCCAGGTTCTTGAGGCCGAGAAGGCGCTGCAAGCGATCGGTGTGCGCCCGCGTCTAGATGGTTACGGCCTGGAGAATCTGAAAGAACTCGCCATTTCGCCTAAAGGCGCGATTGAAATTGACGAACGTATGGCGACCAATATTCCCGGCGTGTGGGCGATTGGTGATGTCACCGCCAAACTGATGCTGGCGCATGTCGGCAGCGCGATGGGCATCATCTGCGCCGAGAATATCGCCGGAGCCGAAACCACCACGCTCGATTACCGCATGATGCCGCGTGCCACCTACTGCCAGCCGCAAGTTGCCAGCTTCGGTTACACTGAAAAACAGGCCAAAGAGGCGGGTTTCGAGATCGAAGTGGCTAAATTCCCGCTCCAGGTCAATGGTAAAGCGTTGGGCCTGGGCGAAGGGATCGGTTTTATGAAGCTGATCTCCGATAAAAAATACGGCGAACTGCTGGGCGGCCACCTGATCGGGCCGGATGTGACCGAACTGCTGCCCGAACTGACGCTCGCGCAAAAATGGGAACTGACCGCGCACGAGATCGCCCGCAACGTTCACGCGCATCCGACGCTCTCGGAAGGGCTGATGGAAATAGCGCACGGCCTGGAAGGGCATATGATTCACTTGTAGACATTTTACCCCTATCCCCCCACCCCCTTTCTCTGCGCAGCGGGGAAAGGGGGAGTAAACCACTCGGTGCAAGAGAGTCTCCGCGCCGTGGGACGAGGAGAAAAGGGGCGCAGCAAGCCGCGCCCCTACAATAATCATACTATACTATTTTTGCTGAAAGCTGACCGCTGAAAGCTGACCACTTATTGTGAGGGTTGGATGCTGAAAATTGCTGTATTTGGTTTTTATGGCCTGGACCGTGAACGTATCACGCTGCCAGGGGTGGAGGCGAATCACCTGTCGCCGGTCACGACGCAGGAATTTATGCGGGATGTCTGGGAAATGGAGCCGCCCGCCTCGCGGATCGGTGATACGTCCGACCATGTGCGTTTTGTCAAACTGACAAAGGTGACAACTCAGCCGGTGTACGTCCAGGCGTTCAGCGATCCGATGGCCAACGACGCTGCCGCCCTCAACTGTGATGGGTATATCGCCATCATCGACTCGGTGAAGATTCTGGCTCCTAAGACGATCCAGAATGCGCTGCGCCGGCTGGTTCAGCAGCACCCCACCGCCGATGTGATCATCGCGGCGGGGCGGCAGAACGAATGTGACGCGCTCTCGACAGACGATATTCGCGAGATATTAGGGTTGAGTACCGATCTG
>JACRBK010000542.1 GCA_016234525.1 Chloroflexota bacterium | reverse complement strand
GTCACCAATACCAACAATCCTACTAAACGGGTAAAGTGTTTCATTTTTGGGTATCCTTCCTTATATAGAGATGTCTGCAAAACCGGACGTCTTTTTCACCCCGCCGCTGGTTGACGCCATCTCCGGCGGGGCGTTTCTTTTGGGTGTTTTTTCTAATTTCAGATCCACCTCCTTAAGTATTCTGTACCGCCATCTGATTCATTTGGCGTAGCAGCTCATTTTCATCAATCTGCCCGGCCATCCAGGAGTCTTGCAGGCGGCGCAGGGCAATCACTACCGAATTCTCAGGCAGTTTTACATCATCATAGGTAATCACATCGCCTTTTTTCACCGGGCGAATGATCACTGCCCCCTTAGCGATGCCCACCGGCAGCGCGCGTTGGGTGGCGGCGTGATCATACCGGTCCGTCATGCAGTAATGGGTGTGACCGCCAATGCGCTCCAACTCGCAGCCCGGCATCAGGTCGGTTTTTGCCACCGCGACAACTTCGGCCACTAAGTGATCCAGTGGGGCCATCGTCGCTTTGCCCTGTAACACCGCCTGCGATACCGACAGCGGCACTTCCATACTGCACAGGTGGAACGGACGCAGCAGCACATAGTTCGGGCCGGTTCCCATATCGCGCAGGATCAAAGCTTCGCGCAGGCGTTTTTTCTCGGTGGTGAAGACCAGGAAAACCCCCGGCTTCAGATCACCGATCATATAGTCCACCACGCCGTATTGGTTCAGGACACCGCCGTTTTCTTTGAGATCGAAGGTGTTTTTAATATCGGCGATGTTCACCAACGGCCCGTGCATCCCAAACACGTCAGGGATCAGCCCGGTCGCGTTGGCGACACACGCCATTTCGATCTCGGTCTTAGAGCCGTCCACAAACTCGATCAGCATTTCGGGGGTCAGGCCGCGCCGCGCCGCTTCTGCCGCCAGGTCTTCGGGAACCGCGTCACGGTTAAGCGGGTTATTTTTGCCTTTGCCCGCGGCCACAATAGTCAGGCCTAACGCCATCGCAAAATCGTAGAGTTCGTACAGCGCGCTGGGTTCATCCCCTGCCCCGATGGCGTAGATCACACCCTGACGGTCCGCATACCACTTGATCAGCGGCCCGATGGTGATGTCCATTTCCACGCTCATCGTGATCAAGTGCTTTTTCTGGTAGAGCGTGCGCAGTGTCGCGCAAGCGCTGACTTCGGGGTGGCCGGTGGATTCGATCACTGCATCCAGCGGCGCATCCGTTACCAGCCGGTAATCGGCGGCGGCCACGAACTGATTGTTCAACCAGGCGCGGTTGACATCGTCGAGCGTCTTGGCTACGGTCACACTGTCTTTCGGATGACCGGCGATGGCATAAGACTCGATGGCGCGATTCAGTTCAATGTCAGCGGTGATCATGAGGCGCTGCGACGGCATCAGGGACATTTGGGTGACGATGTCGGTTCCCATCTGCCCGGCCCCGATCAGGCCCACCCGGACAAAACGCCCGGCGTCTTCTAAGGCTTTCATATCTGCGGCGAGTGCGAACATACGGTTTATCTCTCAGTTTTTTCTTTTAGGGTTATGCTTCTGGCGTAAGAACGACTTTGAGTTCAGCCGCGTTCATGGCGGCGTTAAATCCGTCCATTACCTGGGTTAACGGGTAGGTGGCGGTGATAATCTTGTCGGCTTCGATCAGCTTGCGGGCGAGCAGATCCAGCGCAACCCCATGCATCCGGGGATGGTACGAAAAGTTCCCTACCACGCTGATCTCGTGATAATGAATGCGGTTGCTGTCTAATTGGGTCATCGGATCACTCTTGGGCAGCCCGCCGAACAGCCCGATCCGCCCGCGTTTGCGCACGATGTTGACCGCCTGCGCCTGTACCGATTTCACCGGGGCAGCGACAATGGCCGCATCTGCGCCGCGCCCTTCGGTCAAGGCCAACACTTCAGCGATCACGTCCTGGGTCTCGTTATTGAATACTTTCCACGTTCCAAAATCGCGCTGGGTGAACATATCCAGCCGCCCGCCGGTAATGCCGATCATGATCGGTTTGGCACCGCGCAGCCGGGCAACCTGTACATGCAGCGCCCCAATCGGCCCGTCCCCGAAGATTACCACGATCTCACCCGGCTCAATGCCCAGGGTTTGCTGCGCCCACAGCACCGATGAAGCCGGTTCCGCCAGCGCCGCATGAACATCGGACAGATCTTCCGGCGTGCGGTGAACAATGCCGCGCCGCAAGATGTCCTTAGACAGCAGCATGTAATCCGCCATACCGCCCGCATAATCCAGGCCGAGCAGTTTCCAATTTTCGCACAGGTTAAACAGGGCGCGTTGGCAGTAATAACACTCGTGGCACGACACATCCGCCGCCACCGCTAACCGCTCGCCCACCCGATAATCCGTCACTTCGTGGCCGACTTCGGCCACCACACCCGCGATCTCGTGACCGAGAATCTGCCAGGCTTTATCGGCGCGCAGGCCATGTTTATAGGCGCGCAGATCGCCGCCACAAATGCCGCAGGCCGTCACCTTGAGGATCAAGCCATTAGGCGACAGATCGGGATAAGCGGTTTCTTCACAGGCCACCTGGCCCGGTCCACGATATACGACTGCTTTCATGCCTGATCATCCTTTTTTTCGGCAGCGAGTTGAAGTCCCACCGCGCCGCCGGGATGGGTCTGAGCAAAAGATTCTTTGGTATAACCGCGCAGGTGCAGCATCGCGACGCACAGCGCATCCGCCATCGCGCACACCGTGAGCGAACTGCCGGTAGCGATCATGCCGTAGGGGTCGGTGGCAGGATCAGCCTGAATACGCAGCACATGATGGCTGAGTTTGCCGAGGGTTGATTCTGGTTTTTCGGTGAAGGCGACTAACGTCGCCCCGCGCTGACGGGCGATCCTGGCGAGGTAATTCACTTCAGTGGTTTCACCGCCCTTAGAGATCAGGATCAGCACATCACGATCCGTCACCGCGCCCGACAGCCCATGCTGGCTGTCACCGGGGTGAATAAACAGGGCCGGCGTTCCGCAGCACGACAGCAGATGCGCCAATCGCGCCCCAACCGGGTTAGAGGTTCCTGATCCGGCTACCAGGACATGGCCCTGGCACGCGAACAGGGATTGCGCAACGGCGACAAAATGTCCATCAAGTTGATCAACCAGGGCGGCGACACTGGCGCTTTCACTGAGAATGGCGGCGCGGGCAGTTGCCAGGATGTCTTGCGGTTGCACGGTAAAAAACTCCTTCAGTATCTTATATTTCTGAGCATTTGTTCAATAATGAATATTTGAACACTCATTCACTATAGTATGCCAGACTCGCCCATTTGTCAACTGGTCATTTGTTCGAAAATGAAATTTCGTACAAACGAAATAGGGCGGCGGGGCAGGATTGCAGTACAATTAGCGATGCAAAATTTGAGGAGCAAAAATGGCTAAACAAGTTTCTTCACAAGGATTACAGTGGTTTCAAGATAATCGTTTTGGCATGTTCATCCATTGGGGGTTGTATTCGATTTTGGGCCGGGGAGAATGGGTCATGCACTTTGAACGCATCGCCCCCGCCGATTATCACCCACTGGCGCAGCAGTTCAACCCGATTCGTTTTAATGCCGACGAATGGGTAAATACTGCCGCTGACGCCGGGCAGAAATACTTGGTCATCACCAGCCGCCATCACGATGGATTCAGTCTGTACGATACGGCGCTGAGTGATTACAAAACAACGAATACCCCGTTCAAGCGCGATCCGATCCGTGAACTGGCGGATGCCTGCGCCCGGCGCAGCGGGATCAAACTGGGATTCTACAGTTCCCTGCTCGACTGGCAGCACCCCGCCTACCGTTTCCGCAAAGAAAGCGGGTTGGCATGGTCGGATTACCTGGGATTTTTGCACGGTCAGGTGCGCGAACTCTGCACCCAATTCGGTGATCTCGCCTGCCTGTGGTTCGATGGTGATTGGCCGCGCCACGCGATAGACGAGAGCAATACGCATTTTCTGGCGGGTGGCTCGTTTGAATATGAGAAATTATATGACATGATCCACACGCTTCAGCCGCACGCGGTGGTGATCAACAACCGGCACGAAGACCCGCTGCCAGGGGAAGATATTCAGGGGTTTGAACAAGACCTGCCGGGCATGAATTCCGCCGGGTTTAACACCACCCAGGTTTCGACACTGCCCAAAGAAGTTTGTATGACGATCAACGGCAACTGGGGGTATCACCACACCGATCACAACCACAAATCAGCGCGGCGGCTGGTGCATTTCCTGGCGCGCAGTGCCAGCGGGGGAGCCAATTTCCTTTTGAACGTCGGCCCGACGGCTGAGGGTGAAATTCTGACGGTCCATGCACGGCGGCTGCGCCAGATGGGGACATGGCTCAAACTCAACGGGGAATCGATTTATGGCACGCGGGCCGGCATCATTCCTCCCACGGCGGAAAGTGTCAGCACACGCCGCGAGAATGTTCATTATGTGCATGTGCTTGAATATTTCAGCGACAGTGTGCTTCTAGAAAACGTCCCTGATTCGGTGCAACAGGCGCGCCTGCTGTGTGATGGTACGCCCCTGCATCTGGAACGGCGCGATACCACCACCGTTCTCACCATCCCGGACGAATTACGTGATCCGTTCGATACAGTGATCGAACTACGCTAAACATCCAGCAAATATTGAGCGGTTGATTGGTCTGTCACCAGCACGTCAATAAACTTGCCAGTCAGGGCCGAACGCACCACTTCATGTTTTTCCGGCCCGCCCACCATCGCTACGACGCGCTGAATCTGTTTTAACTGTTCCAGGGTGATGCCAATCACCCGCTCATTCAAAGGTGAGGGAACCGGCTGACCGGCTTGATCAAAAAAGCGGAGGGCTGTTTCACCGACAGCGCCCTGCGCGTGCAGATGTTTCAATTCGGACTGTGTCAGCACTTCATTCTGCATGATCCACGAGGTGGATGATGCCGCGCCGATCCCTAAAAACGCCACGTTGATTTGCTCAAATGTTTCATAGGCTTTGCGAACATGGCTGTCAGAAAGATACACGTCGCGCACCTGGGCGCTGTCGACCAGACCCGGCGCGGGCAGCAGGGTCAGTTTGCCATTCAGCAGGCGCGCCATACGGCGGCAGAGGCCGGTGGCATGTTCTTCCGCTTCCGGCGGACCCAGCCCGCCGACCATCTGCACGATGTGCGCATCACAGACTTCGCAGGGTTTGAGCGCCGTGACCATACTGTTGAGCGTCACACCCCAAAATACGCCGATCACATCTCCATCCTGGATAGTACGCTGCAAATAATCGGCGGCAGCCGTGCCAATCTGCCGGGATACTGCATCCTGTGAAGCGGGCGAATCCAACTCGACGATGATCACTTCTTGCAGGTCATATTTGAGTTCGACGCGCTGTTCCAGTTCCGCATAACTGCCCGGCGGAGACAAGACAGTAATCTGCACGATCCCTTCATCGTGCGCCTGCTGGATCAGCCGTGAGACCTTGGGGCGCGACAGCCGCAGCCGGTCCGAAATCTCCTGCTGGGTCAGGTGTTGTTCATAATACAGTTTGCTGACCTTGCTCAACAGGCGCAGGTCAACGGGGTCCGGTTTTCGTGGCACGGCACTTTTCCATTATGCTTGATACAAGTGTTCAGGTCTCACAGTATAACTTGTGAGCGTGAACGAAACAACCGGACCGTTCAGAATCAGGTGCATTCAAGATATAAGGGCTTGCCCTACCCTGGGCGAGGCAATGCACTTTTACTATTTAATCAGGTGATGCGGCTAAAAACAGGGCGCAGCAAGCGGCGCCCCTACAAAACCCGGTCGGCTGCGGCCCCCTCTCCAACCGAGTTGGAGAGGGGGTAGGGGGTAGGGCCGTTTTTGACTTTTACTCTCAACATAACCAGATTGTTTTCTCAAAGCACATAGCCTAGCCAACCACCAATAACTCCACCGCTCATAGATATCGCTTCAGCCAGTCCATCATGGCGGTGAACATGGTGGGCGTATAGTCGTGGGCGATACCAGGATCGATCACCGTTTTGAAGTGATCCGCCACGCCGTACAAATCATAAACCTTACTCGCAAAAGTGTTGATCGTGCGAACCCCTTCAATCGGCGCGAGTGCATCTTGATCGCCCACCAGCACCAACTGCGCGCGGGGAGCGGTCAGGCTGGCGATATGTTCCATATCAATGCCCGATACCAGCGCCCCCGGCAGATAATAATAAATACCGTGATGGTTAAACTCTCCCCGCGCGGCGAAATCTTGATAACGGGTCATCTGCGCTACCGGAATCGTCACTTTGATGCGCTCGTCCATCGCGCTGACCCAGGTAGTACGCGAAGCGCCGAGCGACATACCCGTCGCCGCGATGCGGTTGGGATCAATTTCGGGCCGTGTACACAGGTAATCAAGCGCCATCAGGTCATCGCGCACGATCATGCCCCAATAGGTGCGGCCTTCCCACAAAAACCGCTTCGCCAGCGCCAATTCGATCATCATATTGAGGTTGCGCTCGCTGCCCGGTCCAAAACCCTGGCGTTCGCCGAAACCATACGCATCGATTCCCATCACGACATAACCCGCCTCAGCCAGCGCCGGGCCGATAGCGGGGACTTTCACCCGATCTTTGAACATCTCGTCTTTGCCCACTTCATACTGCCCGGCGTGCCAGTGATTAAACAACACCGCGGGCGCGGGCGCGGTCAGGCCGTGGGGAATCAAGACATAGCCGTAAATCGTTGAGTTGTATCCGTTATCAAATGCAAATTTCTCAATCGTGTAGTGTTCGCGTGGAATCTGCCAAAGGGTACGCGCCTGGGGGGTGACGAGCGGCGGCAGATCGCCCAATAATTTCCAGGCCGTTGCGCGCACCTGGGCGCGCTGGGCCTGCCATTCGGCTAAAGTTTGTGGCGGGGTCATGAATCAAAAACTCCTCATTATTATAGTCGCTGCGCCTGGGCCTGGGCTTGCAGTGCCAGTTCCGATGCCAAAAAACAATGGGCCTGCGGCATGGCTGTTTCGGTGCGGTTCAACACATCGGCTACCAATTGGCTGCCATAGGGCAGATGGGTATGCTCACACTCCACATGGCTGACCCCGTCCTGATTAACCAGGAACAGGTGATTCGCGCCGCTGCGCCCGGCAATGTCACAGTTTTTGCGGATTTCAATATAGCCCGCCGTGCCGAGGATAAACAGCCGCGTATCGCCCCAGGTCGGCAGGCCGTCCGGCGTGAACCAGTCCACGCGGACATAACCTGTCGCATGGTCGCTGCGCAGCATCAGATCGCCAAAATCTTCCAGTTCGGGATATTGCGGGTGGTGATAGTTCGCCACCTGCGCGGTGACGATCTGAGCGGATGTGCTGCCGCTGAAAAACAAAAACTGGTCGATCTGGTGGCTGGCGATGTCATTCAGGATTCCCCCGAAACGCCGCCGCTGAAAAAACCATTCCGGGCGCGACGTGGCATTCAGCCGGTGCGGACCCATCCCTATGGTTTGGATCACCTGCCCGATGACCCCCGCCTGCACCAGTTCGCCTGCTTTCACCGTCGCCGGGTTGGAGAATCGTTCGCTGAAACAGATCGAATAAATACGTTTCGTCTCCGCCTGGACACGGCGCGCTTCAACGAGTTGTTCCAGCGTGGCAAATCCTGGTTTATCGCACATAAAATCTTTGCTGTGCTGCATAGCGCGGATACCGAGCGGCGCGCGGTCATCGGGGATGCTGGCGCTGACGATCAAATGAATAGACGGGTCTTCTAAAATCTCTTGCTCAGACCCCGCCAGCCGCGCCTGGGGATGCACCCGCAGGAAAGCCGCGATAAGGTCTGGTTCTGGGGCAAAAAAGCTGACCATTTCTGCCCCGGCATAAATCAGGTGGTCAATCTGTCCATAAATATGGCCGTGATTGAGGCCGATCACTGCAAATTTGATGCTCATATCATGCTCCTGCCGCCGTGCATGGCGTGATAAAAGGGATCATCAGGGGTGATCGATCCACGCAGCACCGGCTGCCCGGTGAAGGCGGCTTTGTATAGACTGGCGATAAATTCAAGAATGCGGCGCGCTTCTACCCCACTGACCAGGGGACGCTCGTTTCGGTCCATGCTGTCAAGCATAGCGGCAAGCTGGATAGAATGACTGCTGGGCCGGTCGGTCTCGATGTTCTGCCAGCGTTTCACATCAGCGGTATCGGGCGAATTTTCGACCGCGCTGTACTGCCATTCGGCGTTGGTGTAACCGTATAGTGTTTTCACTTCTACTGTGGCGCGCTGAAAATCGAGCCGCAAATAAGTTTCCTGGCGCGGCGAAAGCACGCTGTTGGTAATGTTGCCCATCATTCCATTTTCAAACTGGATCAGCGCCATCGACACGTCTTCGACTTCGATAGGCCGGTCCAACGTTCCAGCCATCGCGCGGACCTCGCGCCAGTCGCCCATCAGCCACAAAAACAGGTCCATCAGGTGAATCCCGTGTCCCAGCGTCGGCCCGCCGATCTCAGTGGCCCAATGACCGCGCCAGGGGACCTGATAGTAATCTACACCCCGATACCAGAGCGTCTGACAGACCCCCACCAACGGGTGGCCCATTTCCTGAGTGGTGATCAACCGTTTGAGGTGCTGCGCCGCCGATCCGAACCGCCATTGAGAGACGGTGCTCACATACCGTCCGCTGCGCGCTTCGGCAGCGGCGATCTGGTCGAACTCGGCTAATGAGGCACACAGCGGTTTTTCACAAAAGACCCAGGCTCCCGCGTCGAGACACTGGACTGAAAGCTCACTGTGAGGAGCGGGTGGGGTACAGATAAAAACTAAATCCGGCTTCACTTCCGCCAACATTTCCGCTGTGTCGGTATAAGCGGCAGGGATGTCGTGTTGGGCGCAGAACGCCCGAACCTGCTCCGCGTCTAACCCGGCAGCAGCGGCGACAGTCACTCGATCAGCGGCAGCGCGCGCGGCCTTAACATGAGTCGGGGCAAAAGCGCCCGGCCCGATCAGTGCGGCACGATAGGGGGGAATCAAAGCACTCTCCTTCTAATTCGCTCAAAAAACCCTCTATAGCATGGACGCGATTGGCCTGCCGCGCAACTGTAGCGAACAAAACGGCCTACCTCGTGATGACAGAATCCGGCAGAAGGGCTAGAATCCGCCTGTCTTAAATTTTCAGAAGGAGGGCCGTGTGTCGGAACCGTTTGTCAGCCGGGCCGATGGTTATGTAAAATGGGTGCGCGGGCATGTCGGCCACCAATTGATCTACCTGGTCTATACCACCAATCTGGTGTTTGATGACGCAGGGCGCATTTTGGTGCAGCGCCGTTATGATTTTGATTGGTTGGGCGTGCCGGGTGGGGCATTGGAAGTCGGCGAGAGTCTGCGCAACTGTGCCGCCCGCGAAGTGTACGAAGAAACCGGGCTGCATGTGGCCGTTGAACGGCTGGTGGGGGTATTCAGCCACCCGGATTATAACTTGCTCTATCCTAACGGCGATCAGGTCCAGCAGTG
>JACRBK010000024.1 GCA_016234525.1 Chloroflexota bacterium | reverse complement strand
CTGGCTCTCACCGCCGCCGCGCTGCTGACAGAGGCTCCGGTCACGCTGACCAATGTGCCCGATACATTGAGTACGGCGACCATGTTAGAGGCCGCCCGCGCTTTAGGCGCGACGATTACCCGTGAAGGCAGTACGGTGCAGGTGCAGACTCCGGCACGTCATACCCGTTCGTTGAACGAAGATCTGACGGAGGGGCAGGTGGGAGCGACCCTGTTCCTGGCGCCTATTTTGGCTCGGCGGCGTTTTGCCCGGCTGGAAGTGACCTACCCGCTCAGCCGTCTGCATACACACCTGTACGCCCTGCGCGACCTGGGAATTAACGTCCGCATCACGGGAAGCGTGATCGATTTTGAAGCGGTTCCCTGGGAGCGGCGAGAGATCACGCTGCTGCAAACCAGCGTCACTACTACTGCGCTTGTTGTGATGTTGGCGGCCAGCCTGGGACGCGAGACAGTTATACACAATGCGGCCTCTGAACCCCATATTCAAGACCTGCTCAACATGCTCGAACTGATGGGCGTGCAGGTGGAGGGTGCCGGGTCGAATGCGCTGCGTATTCTGGGCAAAAAAACATTGGGCGGTGCTTCGGTCGCAGTTTCGCCGGATCATATTGAGATCGCCAGTGTGGCCATGCTAGGCGCCATTACGCGCGGCTCCGTGACGATTGAGGGAGTCTACCCGGCGCACTTGCAGTTAGTCGCGCGTGTGCTGGCGCGGTTAGGGATTAATCTATCCTTGAATGGCGATACGTTGTTTGTTCCCATGCACGACACGTTAACCGTTTCGCAGCGCGAAGATGAACTTGACCTGCCCATTGAAACGGCTCCCTGGCCCGGTTTTCCTTCGGACCTGATCGCGATGGCTACCCTGGCCGCGACCCAGGCGAATGGGATGACCCTGATCCACGAAAAGTTGTTTGATAACCGCCTGCTGTTTGTTGATAAACTCACTGGCATGGGAGCGCAGATTGTGCTGTGCGATCCACACCGGGCACTGGTCGTTGGGCCGGCGGTGCTGCGCGGTGAATACCTGGATACGCCAGATGTGCGTACCGGGTTGGCCCTCTTGGGGGCAGCATTATGCTCTGAAAGCAGCGTGGTGATTGATAATGCCCAGCTTATTGACCGGACATTTGAGAATGTGGTCAGTAGACTGGTTCAACTTGGTGCAAAGATTGAGGTAGTGAATCCTTGAGCGAACCACCCATCATAATCCAACCTATCGACGGTTTACAGACCGCCACCTGTGCGCTGGGTGAAGGTCGCCCGGTGTTAACCTTGCACGGATGGGGAGCGAGTCTCCGTCATTTCTGGCCGGTGGCTGAGCGGCTGGCTCCTAATGGATACCAGTTTCACCTGTTGGATCTACCCGGTTTTGGACAGACTCAACTGCCCTCTGTTCCCTGGTCGGTCGCAGATTATATGCGGTTTGTCCTGGCCTATCTGGATCATTGTGATTTGCAGCGCGTTTCAATCTTAGGCCATTCTTTTGGCGGGCGTGTGGCGTTGATGCTTGCCGCAGAACACCCGGATCGGGTGCAGAAGATGGTGTTAGCCGACAGCGCCGGAATCCGTACCCCGCCCAGCCTTAAACAACAGATGCGTGCATTGCTGGCGAGAACCGTTCGCGGTTCGCTCGACATGCTAAAACTCGACGGTGTGCGCACTCGCCTGCAAGCCTCTTATAACCGGCGTTATGCGTCTACCGATTATCTGACCGCCGGGCCGCTGCGCGAAACCTTCTTGCGGGTGATTGAAGAAGACTTGTCCGCGTTTGCCCGTCGTATCCAGGCCCCTACGCTGCTGATCTGGGGCGACCAGGATGCTGATACCCCCCTTTGGCAAGGCCGCCAGTTGGAGCAGTTGATCCCTGATGCCGGATTGGTCATCTATCAGGGTGCGGGACATTTTTCGTATCTCGAACGCCTGGACGATTATGTGCGGGTCGTTGATCATTTTTTAAGCAACAGGAGCTGATGCCAGATGGTCCAAATTTTAATTTTTGTGTGGCTGGCAGGGACGATCATCCGCATCTGGCAGTTAGCCCGTTTTTTTCAGCTTGAAGGGTACGACACCAAACGTTATTTGCGTTGGTTGATCGGCAAGATTCACCGCTTTTTGGTGCTGCGTTCATTGATCTTTGTGGGCGTGGCTTCGGTGATTTCCCTGGTACTAAATCTGGTTGGGCAAGATACGAGCACTGTTTACCTGATCATCTGGGGAATTGCTGGCGTACTGTCGGTCTGGCCTGAAACGCCTAAAGAAGTCAAACAGAAATTTAAGCTCACTCAGCGCGCGCTGCGCCTCTTGATCACCGCCTTTGCGCTGGCTGTTCTGGTGTTGATCGGCGCTGAAGTGACGCTTGATGCGGCGCTCGGTCTGAGTGATCGCACCCAGTTTGCGGTGATCACTGGGATCGGGTTGGCGGTTTATCATCTTGCTCCGCTGGCTCTGCCGCTGGCAAATCTGATCATGCTGCCTGTGGAAACCGCATTTCGGCACGTGTTTATCAACCGTGCCCGCCGGACGTTGCAGCAGGTTAACCCCACTGTAATCGGCATCACCGGCAGTTATGGCAAAACCAGCACCAAAGAATATCTCGCGTATATTCTACGCGGACGTTACCGCGTGCTGGCGACCCCCAAAAGTTATAATACCTTGATGGGGGTATGTATGGTGATTAACGACGATCTCGCTAAGGGTGAAAAATATGATTATTTCGTGGTTGAGATGGGTGCCTATGTGACCGGGGAAATTCGCCGGATTTGCGATTTGACTCACCCGCAGATCAGTATTGTCACAGCAGTCGGGCCGCAGCATCTCGAACGATTTGGCAGCATTGAAAACACCTCTAAAGCCAAATATGAAATTATTGAGGCTCTACCGCCAGATGGTGTGGGCGTTTTTAACTGGGATAATCATTATGTGCGTGCTATGTACGAACATGGGTATCCTGAGACTCGTGTTGCCGTCACCTGGAAGAATGCCGACCACGCTACTCAACTACGTTTTTTGGCGCGGAATGTGCAGCAAACGATCAGTGGTTTAGAATTTGACGTGGTGGATACCCTGTTGAATGAAACCCAACCTTTTAAGACTCGGCTGGTGGGTGAGCATAATGTAACTAACATTCTGCTGGCAACGGCTGTAGCGCGTCATTTGCAGATTCCGCTCACCGAAGTGGCGATGCGTGTGGCGACCCTGGAATCGGCGGAACACCGGCTCCAACGCCGGACATTGCCGGGTAATATCACCGTGATTGATGATGCTTACAGCGCTAATCCGGTGGGCGCGCGCAGTGTGTTGGATGTTCTGGCGCTTTATCAGAACGGACGGCGGATTTTGATCACCCCTGGTATGGTAGAATTAGGGCCGCTGCAAGCCGAAGAGAATCTCAAATTAGGGCATTATGCGGCGCAAACTTGTACCGACATTGTGTTGGTCGGTCTGGAACAAACCCTGCCGATCAAGCAGGGGGTTCTTGAAGCCGGGTTTAATCATGATCACCTTTTCCTGTTCGATACGCGGGATGAAGCTATTGCCTGGTTTAACCGCGAACTCAAAGAAGGCGATACGGTGTTGTTCCTGAACGATTTGCCGGACACCTATCTCTAACACGCTCTATCATCATTGTGTCTGGCCGCAAGGGGTTATCCAAAGGATATGAAGCTATTATGAGCATTGGATCAGATAAAAAAACAGTAGGCGTGATCTTCGGCAGTCGGTCGGTAGAACACGATGTTTCGGTGGTCACGGCTCAACAGGTGATGCAAGCCCTCAGACCCGAAAAATACGAGGTTGTGCCGATCTACATTACTCGTGATGGGCGTTGGCTCACCGGACCAGGGCTGCGCGATCTAAAGAATTTTCAGGGCGACAATATCGCGGATATGATGGGCATGAAAGAAACTTTGATCTCGCCCAGCGCGGGGCACCAGGGCATGATCACGCCCCCAGTCGCCGGGATGTTCGCCCGCAACCAACTGCGCCGCCTGGATGTCGTGTTCCCGGTGGTACATGGCTCACATGGTGAAGACGGCACACTGCAAGGATTGTTTGAACTGGCCGATCTTCCCTATGTGGGCGCAGGTGTGATGGCGTCGGCGATCACTCGTGACAAAATTATGCTTAAAGCGCTGCTGGCGCAGCATGGGATCCCAGTCGTCAAACACCTGGCTTTCTCGCGCCATGATTGGATCACTAATCCGGCTCCCCTGTTAGAGCGGATCGCGTCCGAACTGACTTATCCCGTTTTTATCAAACCAGCGACGTTAGGTTCAAGCATTGGTGTGGCACGGGCTACGAATGCTGACGAAGCGCGGAACTATATCAACATTGCTGCGAATTTTGATCGCCGAATCTTGATCGAAGCCGCCGTAAAAGACGTGATCGAGATCAACTGCGCTGTCATGGGAAACTATGATGTGCGCGCTTCTGTCCTCGAACAGCCGATCACATGGCAGGAATTTTTGACTTACGAAGAGAAGTATATGCGCACCGAAGGCGCTTCTGGCATGAAAGGGGCCGAGCGCAAAATCCCCGCCCCGATCTCAGATGATCTGACGCAGCGTGTTCGCCAGATGGCCATAGCCGCATTCAAGCTTGCGGATGGTCGCGGAACGGCGCGCGTTGACTTCTTGCTGCGCAAAGATTCCGATGAAATCTTCCTCAACGAAGTCAATACCATGCCCGGCTCATTGGCCTTCTATTTGTGGCAGGCCGAAGGGATGTCGCCCTCAGCGGTGGTGGATGAGTTGATCCGGCTGGCGTTTGAAGCCTATGCGGACAAACGTAAGACGGTCTACAACTACAAGACCGGCTTGATCGCCCATGCTGCGGTGAAGGGGTTGAAGGGACTCAAAAAGTAGATTTTCAAGGGAATACCTGATGCTGTTTGTCAGGTATTCCCTTAGGGTTTATTTCCCGGTGAAGCGATAGCCAATGCCATATTCATTTTGGATGTAGGTGGGGTTTTTGGCATCCGGCTCGATCTTGCGCCGCAGATGCGAAACATAGATGCGGGGGTAGTGGTGTTCGGTGTTGTATTCGTAGCCCCACACCTGTTCGAGCAGCTGTTGGAACGAGAGAACCTGTCCTTTGTGGCGCACGAAGGTGGCGATCAGCTTAAATTCTGTTGGGGTCAGCCGTATCTCTTCGTTATTGACCGTGACGCGCCGCGCGTCTACATCCACCACCAGATAATCGTCCGCATAACGAATATTCTGTGCGGTATCGTCATTGAGCTGCGAACGGCGCAACAGGGCGTTAAGACGGGCGTGGAATTCCAGGTTGCGGAGTGGTTTGATCAAATATTCATCCGCGCCCAGGTTGAGTCCATCGGCCATCTGCTCCTCGGTGACGGCGTGGGCGGTGATAATCAGGATTGGGACGTTGGAGAGTTCGCGAATACGCTGACAGACTGTCATGCCGTCCATACCGGGCAGCGCCACGTCTAACACCACCAGGTTAGGGTGCGTTTCGTGAAACAGGCGCAGCCCATCTAGCCCATTGGTGGTGGTCGACACTTCATATCCCTGCCGCCGCAGGTCTAATTCTAACAGGCGGTTCATTTCCGTGTCGTCTTCAACAATCAGAATTTTGGTTGCCATAACCGAACATCCACTTGTGATTAAGTTGACTATGTCTCATGGTTATTTTACAGGTTTTTCGGATTTGCCCAAAGTGCAGAAACAACCATTGATGTTTTCTTCCTATGTTTATGCCCGGTGGTTAGATGTTCTTCCCGGCGGGATGGCCTGGGCTACCTGTATAGGCGTCGTGATCGGCGCGATTTTTGCGCCCTCCAAACTACTCATTGGTGTGACCCTACTGGCATTATATCTGGCTGGGCGGTTTGTGCTGGCGGGTACTGCTGCCCTATGGGGGCTGCGGCAGATTTCCCAGTGGCAAACCATAGACTGGCAAAGTGAATATCTGCGTCGCGCTACAAGGGACTGTCTAAGGTTGGATCAGGTTCATCACCTGATATTGATCCCTAATTATCAAGAAAATGTGGAAATATTACGCCGCACCCTAAAAAATCTTGCCGGGCAGAAAAACGCTGCCCAACAGATCAGCGTGGTGTTAGCGATGGAAATGGCTGAAGCTGGGGCATTGGCAAAAGCGGCGCTGCTGCGGGCAGAATTTGCGGGATGTTTTGCGCATGTGTTGATCACGGTTCACCCAGCAGGTCTAGCGGGGGAGACCCGCTGCAAGTCGGCGAATCTGTCCTGGGCGATCCGGCAGGCCCGGTCGAAACTGGTAGATGATCCTGCACAGGTGATTGTGACCGTGATGGATGCTGATACGCTGTGGCATCCTGCCTATTTTGAAAGTCTGGCGGTGCTGTTTGCGACCGATCCCCGACGTTATTCTACCTATTGGCAGGCACCTATTCGTTATCATGCGAATGTGTGGGGCGCTTATCCCCTGCTGCGGATTCTGCACGCTTCGGCGTCTGCATGGGAACTGGCTTATCTGGTTGTTCCCTGGTGGCGCAAGCTGCCTATGTCGTCGTATTCGCTCAGCCTGTGTCTGTTAGATCGAGCCGAGTATTGGGATGTGGATGCCATCGCGGACGAATGGCATATGGCGATCAAATCTTATTTTGTGCTGGGCGGTCAACAGTGGGTACAGCCAGTATTTTTGCCGTTCCTGGTGAATATGATTCCTGGTCGCACCGCCTGGGCGGCGCTGCGCGAACGTTATCAGCAGAGTTTCCGGCACGCCTGGGGAGCCAAAGAGATTGGTTATACCCTGGCCTTGATGGTGCTGAATCGGCGCGTGGTATCATGGGGCGTTTTCGGGCTGCTAGGGCGTGTGGCCCATGATAATCTAATGGCCGGGGCGGGTTGGATCGTGATCTTTTTAGGATCACAGCTTCCGCTCTTGTTTCACCCGAACTGGATGCACGTTTATTGGTCTGTGCCGGGAATATTATTTCAGGCAGCGCTGTTGGTCGCTGGTCTGCTCACGCTGATGTTTTGGCTGCTTGATTTTCGGATTCGCCCCG
>JACRBK010000535.1 GCA_016234525.1 Chloroflexota bacterium | reverse complement strand
GAGGCGCTCGGCATTTCGCCGCGTTTGAGGGTCTGAACCGCATCGGGGACCATCGCGCGGACGATTTCGCTGCCCGCGATGAATCCTCCCACGCCGAAAGCAGCCCACAGCGGCGCGCTGTGCCGTTTTTGGTGGGCGATCCACGCCAGGAGAATTGACGCCAACGCGATGACCAACCACGAACGCGGCACGGTCAAACCGTCGAACAGCGTCACCAGCGGGGTGTCAAGCCATTCAATCATGCACGAGTCCTTTCATAAGCCAGCATAAATATAGTAGGTCTTTTGTCTATACAAGTTCATTATCCTGCCGTTCAAATCATCTGTCAACCTGTCGGTAGACCCCACTTGTCTTGACAGCATAAGCAGAGTATACTAGATTTGTCTATACATTACATTTTGAAATGGTGTTTTTGTAAAGGTGGTGACCGGTGAATAGTCCCGTTTTTCATGCCACGTTGGTCAGCCACACCCATTGGGATCGTGCGTGGTACTGCACTTTTCAGGAATACCGGATCCGTTTGGTGCGCCTGGTGGATCATCTGCTCGATATTCTTGAGAATGATCCTGGTTTTCATGTCTTCATGCTCGATGGTCAATTGAGCGTCTTAGAAGATTACCTCGAAATAAGACCCGATCACGCCGTCCGGCTGCAACAGCTTTGCCGGTCCGGGCGTTTACAGGTTGGCCCCTGGTATGTGTTAGCCGATGAATTTCTGGTCAGTCCCGAAGCGCTGATCCGTAACCTGATGGTCGGGCGGCGGATGGGGCTGCCCTATGGCGGCGTGATGTCGATTGGTTATGTGCCGGACGGTTTCGGGCATATCGCCCAGCTTCCCCAAATTTTTCGCGGCTTCGGCATCGACAATTCGTTTTTCTGGCGCGGCATGGGCGCGGATGGGGATCGGTTGGGAACCGAGTTTGAATGGTGCGCACCGGATGGCTCGCGCGTGACCACGATTTTGATGCCCTGGGGCTATCACAACGTGACCAATCTGGGCTATGCGATCCATTGGGGTGATGTTTCGCAGATGGCGTTTGATATGGCGCTGGCCCAAAAGAAGATCGCCGGGGCGCTGGAAAAGCTCAAGCCGATGGCGAATACTAGCGCGCTGCTGTTGATGAATGGGATCGATCACGCGGAACCGGAGCCGCGTATTCCTGAAGTGATCCGGCAGGCGAATGAGGCGTTGTCCGGCGTGACGATTCAGCAGGGGACATTGCGCGATCACCTGGAAAAGGTGCGCGCGTCTGGCGTCGATCTGCCCTCGTTTGAAGGAGAATTTCGCTGGGGCCGATACTCCGAGATTTTGCAGGGGGTCTATTCGACCCGTATCCATCTCAAACAACAGAATCACGCGGGGGAAACCCTGTTAGAGCGTTATGTCGAACCGCTGGCGGCGCTGGCGTGGTTGTCTGGGGCGGATGTCCCCGAAAGTACGCCCGCGCTGGTTTGGCAGGCGTGGCATTGGCTGCTCTTGAATCATCCACACGACGATATTTACGGCAGCGGGATCGATGAAGTGCATCACGAAATGGCCTTCCGCTTCAGCCAGTCCAAACAGATTGGCGAGGCGTTGGTGCGTGATCATTTCCGGCTGCTGGCGCGGCAGGTCGATATGACCGCCCAGGACGGCACACCGGTGCTGGCCTACAACCCGCTCGGTTGGGCGCGCGCTGAGATCATCGAGGCGCTGATCGAATTTGAGTATGATGATCCCAAAGCGGGGAATTTCCAACTGGTGAACGCGGCAGGAGAAGTCATTCCACACCAGGTGATTGAGGATGAAGAACGCTTTTGGATGGAAGTGTTAAAGCCGAACCGCAAACGCTGCGTGAAAGTGTTGTTCCCGGCGCAGATTCCCGCGCTGGGGTGGGCGAGTTATTTCGCGCAGCCCGCCAGCGGCCAATCTCCGCTTAAGACGCTTATGTTACAGTCCTCTGGGCGCGGGGCTGAAAACCGGTTCCTTTCCGTCACGATTGCCGATGACGGCGGACTGACGGTCACGGACAAAATCACCGGGCAAACTTACACTAACCTGCATCATTTTTATGATGTCGAGGACTCTGGTGATGAATATACCTGCTGTCCGCTGCCCGAATACAGCCAGACGATCAGCACGGTGGGCGGAAAAGCAACGATCACCTGCGAGGAAAGTGGGCCGTGCCGTGTCGCCTTCCGCATCGAACGCACGCTGCAACTTCCCATAGGGTTGACGACTGATCGCCAGCGCCGGGCGGCTGAGACGGTAGCGCTGCCGATTGTCTCCTATATATATCTGTATGCCGATCAACCCGGCCTGTATATTTCCACTGATATTGAGAATCGGGCGCACGATCACAAACTGAGCGTGGTGTTCCCCAGCGGGTTACGGGCCGCGCAGGCACAGGTAGACGAGTCGTTTATGGTCGCGGCGCGCGATCTGCATCTGCCGGACTCTACCGGGTGGGTAGAAGACCCCACGCCGCTGATGCACCAGCGCACCTTTACCGATCTCAGCGACGGCGCGCGCGGGCTGGCGGTGATCAATCGCGGTCTGCCTTCCGTCGAAGTGACCGAGAACGGCACGATTGAGCTTACGCTGCTGCGCTCGATTGGCTGGCTCTCGCGGGATGATCTATGGGTGCGGCGCATCGCGGCGGGGCCGCTGGTCCCTACGCCGGGCGCGCAGTGTCTTGGCCCGTACCATTACGAATATGCCATTTTGCCCCACGCGGGCGGTTGGGAAAACGTCTATCAGGTCGCGCACAATACCAACGCGCCAATCCTGGCACGCCGCGCCGATACCCATCCGGGGCTGGAACTGCACGAGATGAATATTACCCGCGACGATCCCGCCCTGGTCAAGGCGATTCCCTGGCCGCGCAGCGGGCCGCTGCCGCACACTTCCAGCATGATCCAGACAGATTCGCCCGCGCTGGTGTTGAGCGCCGTTCGCCGAAGCGAACGCGATACGCTCATCGCCCGCTTCTACAACATTAATCGCGAGCCTGTCAGCAGCACGATCACTTTTGGCCTGCCCGTTAGTGCGATCTACCGGACGAACTTAGCCGAAGAACGCCAAAATCAGATCGCCGCCGGGCCGCTGGTCAAACTGGATGTGCGCGGCGGGGAGATCATTACGCTGGAATTTGTGCTGGAGGGGCGTTAATCATGGCTGCGATGACCTCCCGCCAACGAATGCTCACCGCGCTCAACGGCGGTTTGCCGGATCGCCTGCCCGTGACGACACACCATGTTATGGCTTATTTTCTCGATAAGTACATGGGCGGCATGTCGGCCTATGAGTTTTTTGACCACTTTGATCTTGATGCATGG
>JACRBK010000537.1 GCA_016234525.1 Chloroflexota bacterium | reverse complement strand
TGTGAGGATTTTTTGGCACTCGGTCCGCAGCCTAAAGCCTCGATGGTAATGGTCGAGGCCGATCTGCGCCTGTCGGCTGACAATGGCGGAATCTTCTGTGGCATTTATGATCCCGGCGGCGTGATGCTCGGCGTGGTGGACGTGATTCCGAGCGGGTATGAGGGCGAAGCCCAGGTCGCTTTTCTCGAACTGCTGATGATCGCCCAACCCTACCGCTCGGTTGGGCTGGGACGTGATGTGGTGAACGCCGTCGAGGCGGATCTGATCCGCGTCCACAAAATTCATACCGTTCGGGCGGGGGTGCAGGTCAACAATCCACGCGCGATCCAGTTCTGGCAGCGCATGGGTTATGCCGTCGTCAGCGGCCCACAGCTCTATAACGACGGCACAACCGCCTATCAACTGCGCAAGGAAATTACCGGTTGATCAACGCCATATCGGTATAACGATCTCCGGCGGGCGCGGACAGCGCGTTCAGCCGCGCCATCTCTTCGGCAGACAGTGTTATATCCGCCGCTCCGACATTTTCTTCGAGATACTTGATCCGCCGCGTGCCAGGAATCGGCACAATATCATTTCCCTGAGTCACCAGCCACGCCAGCGCGATCTGCGCCGGGGTCGCATTTTTAGCCGCTGCGATACGCTTAGCCGCTTCGACCAGGGCGAGATTCTGCGCCATCGCCTGATCTTGAAAACGCGGGTTATTGCGCCGCCAGTCACCGGCAGGCAGATCGTCTAATGATGTGATTGTGCCGGTCAAAAAGCCGCGCCCTAACGGGCTGTAGGCGACCAGCGCGATCCCCAGTTCGCGGCAGGTGGTCAGAATATCCCCCTGAATATCGCGGGACCACAGCGAATATTCACTTTGCAGCGCGGTGATCGGGTGGACAGCCTGCGCGCGGCGGATCGTCTCAGCGGACGCTTCGGACAGGCCGAGAAAACGCACCTTGCCCGCCTGGACCAGTTCAGCCATCGCGCCGACGGTGTCTTCAATCGGCGTCTGTGGATCAACCCGATGCTGATAATACAGGTCGATGTGATCCACGCCGAGCCGCTGCAAACTGCGATCACACGCCTGTTTCACGTAATCCGGCTTACCGCTTATGCCCAACCCCGCGCCGGTTTCAGGATCGCGCATAAACGCGAACTTGGTTGCAATGATCACCTGATCGCGTTTGCCGGTGTCGATGAACCCTTTTTTGAGCAGGCGCTCGTTATGTCCATTCCCATACAGGTCTGCGGTATCGAGAAAATTCACGCCGATCTCTAAAGCATGGTGCAGCGTGCGGATTGATTCAGCCTCATCCGACGGGCCGTAAAATTCCGACATGCCCATGCAGCCTAACCCGATCTGGCTCACCCGCAGATCACTGCGTCCTAGCGGTACGATTTTCATCCAATCTGCTCCTTGTATGCTGTCTCCAACCTGATCTTTATCATACGGCTTTGAGTGCGCTCTAAGTCAAGAGGGTTTGCCAATCTGCCCCACCTGCGCCAAAATCGGCCTATCCATTCGGCAACAGGGGGGAGCTATGCGACGAAAAATTCTGCTGATCGCGCTGATCGTAATCCTCACGGGAATCTTTCCGGCAGCGGCGGGGCCGGATTCACAGCCACGAACGCAAGAACTCGCCCAGCAATTTGTGATTCCCGGCCTGGACGGTGAAGTGACGGTGCGTTTTGATGCGTTCGGCATCCCCCAGGTTTATGCGACCACGTCACACGATCTGGTCATGGCGCAGGGATTTTTGCACGCGGCGGATCGCTGGTGGCAGATGGATTGGTTCCGCCGGATCGGGCTGGGACGGCTGGCCGAGATCGGCGGGTCCAGTTTGATCGATTACGATATTTACATGCGCACCCTGGGGATCACCCAGAACGCGCAGAACGACCTGGATCACATGGCGCCGGAAGTGCTGGCGCTGTTGCAAGCGTATGCCGATGGGGTGAACGCCTGGATCGCAGCCAAAGCGCCGCGCGATCTGGCTGTGGAATATGTGCTGCTCAACCAGCTACGCGCTGTCGGCGGGGTCGATCCGATCACTGAGATCGAACCCTGGACACCACTGCACAGCGCGGTCTGGCTGCATGTGCTGGCGGAAGGGCTGTCGGGAAATCCCTATGAAGAACTGGTGCGCTACCGGCTGGTGAAAACCTATGGCGCCGACGCGCTGCCGCTCTATGCGCCAGGGTACGATTACGCCGGGCAGCCGTTGATCACCGCGCCGGGCGGAGCGCCAGAGAAGAGCGGCCTAATTCCCTGGTTTACCCCTATCCCCCCGACCCCCTTTCCCCGCTTCGCAGAGAAAGGGGGATCCACTCCGCCTGATGAGACAGAATCTCCTCTCTCCACCAAAACAGCACAGGTGAAACTAATCAGCACCCCTAGGTTATTTTCAGGGGCCGGACTCGGATCGAATAACTGGGTGGTGAGCGGCAGCCGCACAGCGAGCGGTCTCCCGCTGCTGGCGAATGATCCGCACCTGAGCATTATGATGCCGTCGATCTGGTACGAGATCGGGCTACACTGCGCGCCGATCTCGCCGGAGTGTCCCTATCACCTGAGCGGGTTTGGTTTTCCCGGCACGCCGCTGATCGCCATTGGGCATAACGACAGCATCGCGTGGGGAACAACCAACGTCGGCACAGATATACGCGACCTGTATGTATTGGAGATCAACCCGGACAACCCCGCCCAATATCGTTATGAGGGCGAGTGGCTGGACATGGAAAAAATCACCGAGACGATCTCGCCCTGGGACGGCGACCCGGTGCAGATCGATGTGTGGACCACGCGCTTCGGCCCCGTCGTGACTGATCTGTTCGAGTCGCCTGTGCCGGTCGCCCTGCGTTCGGCAGCGGCGGATGCGAACCGGAATTTCGAGGGATTCTGGCGGCTGAGCCAGGCCCACAACTGGGATGATTTTCAGGCAGCGCTGAGCCTGATCGATATGTTGGGGCAGAACTTCGTCTACGCGGATGTAGACGGCAATATCGGCTATATGATGACCGGGCGCGTGCCCATCCGCGCCGCCGGGCATGATGGATCGCTGCCGGTGGACGGCACCACCAGCGCGTTCGAATGGCAGGGATATGTTGATCCCGCGCTGAATCCGCGC
>JACRBK010000536.1 GCA_016234525.1 Chloroflexota bacterium | reverse complement strand
TGGCGGATGATCCGAATCTATTGGTGATCCGCGATCTGCTAGATCACCCGCTGCAACTGGCGACGCGTCAGGATGATCTCAACACGGCGCTGGCGGGCTTGATGGCCCGTTTCGAGACGGTGGAGAATCCCTACCTGATGCCCACTGCCCTCGCCGGGATGCTGCCGGAATCAGACAATGGGTTCAGCCCGGCGGCGCTGGATCAACTTAACCGGACCTATCTTGCCGAGCAAGACACAGCCTTTAAGCTGGATGTAGTCCTGGTTGATTCGGCGTCCAGTTTTGAGGGGATGGATACCCTGACGGACATCCGGCACACGCTCAAACCGTATCAGGATCGCGGGGAAGCGGTGGTCAGCGGCGGGGCGGCGATCAATACCGACATCCGCGATACGATGAGCCGTGATCTGCTGCGCGCGATTGGCTTCGTGTTGATCGGAATCTTTATTGTGCTGCTGCTGATGCTGCGCAGCGTGGTCGCGCCGCTCTACCTGATCGGGACTGTCGTGCTCAGTTTTACCTTTACGCTCGGCGTGACGAATCTCGTCTTTGAGGCGCTGCTCGACATCCAGGGGTTAACGTGGTATGTCCCGTTTTTTGCGTTCGTGTTCCTGGTCGCGCTGGGCATCGATTACAGCATTTTCCTGTTTGGGCGCATCAAGGAAGAAGTCGGTCATCATGGCCCGCGTGAAGGCGTGCATGTCGCCGTCGCTACGACCGGCGCGATCATCACCTCTGCCGGGGTGATCTTGTCGGGGACGTTTGCCGCGATGATGACCGGCGAAGTCGCCGGATTGATCGAACTGGGTTTCGCTGTCGGATTCGGCGTGTTGATCGATACCTTTGTGGTGCGAACCGTGCTTGATCCAGCGCTGGCGACGCTGTTCGGCAGGGGAACGTGGTGGCCTGGCGGTGTTCCGAAAGCGCCGCGCCCGCGCAGCGAGATTGATCCCAGCCCGGCACGGTAGGATTGAGGAGAGAGCAGGAGCTACCTCTCTCCAGTTTACCCCTATCCCCCGTCGATGCTGCGCATCGCTCCCCCTTTCTCTGCGCAGAGAAAGGGGGAGAACATCGTATCTCGTAGGGAAACGGAGCGGCTGCGCTCAGGGTTTAGCCCTCGGTTTAGCCCCTCCCCTATGTCCCCTCCCCACTGCGCTGCGCTGGTGGAGAGGGGAAGCATCTCCTACACGACACCTTATCCTCGACTTATTCTTTGCTGAAAGCTGATTGCTGATAGCTGTTCGCTTATTTTTGGCACGCCGCCCCGTTATTTTTATAATAAATAAGGTCCGTTGATTATATTCAAAAATAAGGGGTGGCAATGCGCAGACTTCTTGCTCTTACTCTACTCACCGTCGCACTGTTGGCGGCCTGTAGTTCAAAAGACACCGAGTTTAAATACAGCGATCTGCCGGCGGGTGATGCGGCCAACGGCGCAAGCTTATTTACCCAGTCGATCAATGGATCGTCAGCCTGCTCTAACTGCCACACAATCGACGGGACAGACACAGTCGCTCCCTCATTGGGAGGATTCGCCACCGTCGCCGGGAGCCGCGTCGGCGGACAGTCCGCCGATGTTTATGCTTTTTACAGCCTGCTGCGGCCCTCAAAACACCTCGTATCGGGCTTCTCGAATATTATGCCAAGTGACTATGAGGACAAACTCTCTAAACAGGACATCGCTGATCTGATCGCCTACATGTTATCCCTGGGTGATTCTGCTGCCAGCACAACTGGCACACCAGTCGCTGCGGCGCAGTCTTCGGGCGGCGGCGGAAAAGACATTGACACGTTTATGCTGGTTTTCCGGCTGATTCACATCTTTGCGGGCGCGCTCTGGTTTGGGTCGGGCGTCTTTATGATCCTGTTCCTTGAGCCAACTTTCCAATCCACCGGGAGAGATGGGCTGAAAGTAATGCGGGCGTTCTTCAAGACCACCCGTTTCACCCTGGTGATGCCGGTTGCCGCCATCACGACAACGATTGCCGGGTTGGGCCTCTACTACCGGGTGTCGGATCATTTTAACGCCGATTGGATGTCCTCAAGTTCCGGCACGGTTTTGAGCATCGGGGTAATGGCGGGATTGGCGGCATTTGTGCATGGCGCGTCGGTGATCGGCCCGACCACCGGCAAACTCACCAAAATGTCGGATGCGTTAGGCAGCCAGACTGAGCCGACGACAGATGAGCAGATGGCCGCGCTGAGCAGACTTCAAAGTAGCTCTCGTCTGCATGGCTGGGCCAGCATCGTGTTGATTATCATCGCAATGACCTGCATGATCTCGGCGCGGTATTTATAAATCCGAACGGAGAATAGAACGGCCCTCCTGAGCATGATTTCGCAGGAGGGCCGTTAATTTTATGCCTCGGCGGAAAGCGACCCATAGAGGGTTTCGTATTCCGCGCGCAACATTCCATAGAGATAATCTCCACTAAATGAGCCGTCCGCGCGCCGGACATGCGAATGAGTCTGGCGCAAAAAACCCTCGCGGACAAAACCGCAGCGTTCGGCCACCCGGCTGCTTCGTACATTGATTTCGTTACATTCCAGCCGGACACGCTGCGCTTTCAGGCACTCGAAGCTAAAACGCAGCGCCGCTTTAACACCTTCGGTGATAAAACCTTTTCCCTGGTGATCTTTGTCCACAAAATAACCTACCGCGAATTCCGGCAGATTCCAATTGATGACCATGACCACCACCTGAGCGACCAGGGCCTGAGTCGCTTTTTCCCATGCGCCCATAAAAAAGATGTTGCGTGCGGCCCAATCAGCGGCATATTCTCGGACTAAAATTTCAGCGTCATCCAGTGTATTAACCGCTAACGCGGGGTTACCCGCCTCAAAAGGCAGCAGGTGTTTTTTGTTGTTTTGACACAGGTGATAATAAACTTCGCCATCGCCTGCCTGATAAGGACGCAAAACGAGCCGTTCTGTTTCGAGTCGTGCAGGCAAGTGAAACAACATCTTATGCATAACGATCTCCCATGAATTCAGTGAACACGCACACCGCAAAAGTTAACCCTCATTTCGTGCAAAAACAAACTGCGGGTAGATTTTTTCTCCCCGCAGTTCGTATAACCGGATGGCACAAGCCGTGATGTCGCTACGGCCTCTTATTTGCGTTTGCGCTCAGAACGCGCCTGCTGCGCTTTGCGCAGAATCTCAGCAACATCGACCTGGGGTTCGGCAGGTTTGGCGGCAGGTTGATCCGTCGTTATGCCGGGAACGGCAGCCTGCCCGGTCAGTTTGATCCCCCCCTCAGGGTTGATCTTCACATTTTTACCCATGGCGGCGGCGCGGCGCTCCATCTCTTGAAAGAGCGAGCCATCCTGCTCCATCTCCCAATAGACCATGTTCCAGTAGAGAATTTTGCCGAATTTTTGGGCCGACTGGCGTACCTGGGGAACCTGATCCGCCACGAATGCCGCCGCCAAAAAAGGCAGCGCCTTGGGGTTATTCAGTTGGGCCAGCTCAATCGTGGCCTGTTCACGCTGCTCAGATTTGGGCGACTCACGCAAGCGGCGCACCCAGACATCAATCGGCGTATTCGCGGGAGCCGTGACCGGCGCACGCCGCGAGCCGTTGAGCGAAGCACCCATGCCGGACGACGCGGTTTCTGCACCGGGAGCCATCGCCCCCGTCAAAACCGTCGCCCCAAGCATCGTACCACCCACCACCATTCCCCCAAACGCTGCCGCCGCTGCCATGCCCGCTTTGCGGTTGGTTGCGCGCGTCTGCATTTGCATCAGATCACGGTCCAGACCGCTCTGCATCCGGCGCAGCAGTTCGGCTTCAGTTTCGTCGGTGGGCAAATTTTCAATCTCACGATTCACGCCGAAGTGCCGGAACAACTCGTCCAGCGTAGAGTATCCCGCCTGCTGTGCCTGATACAGTCGTTTGCCAGCCCAACTAATCGCTTCGCGCACAGAGGGGTCAGTTTCTTGAGCATGACGCGCTCGCAGCGCGTCCAGGGCACGCACTTCGTCCAACATTCCCAACACCCGCACAACATCCAACCGGACCGCAGGTTGAGGATTATCAAGACCAGCGAGCAAGACCTCGAATTTCATTTCAGCCTCCAGGTAATCCCTGCGCGGTTTAACCGCTGCTTTACTATGTAATTCTATTGTACAGGATAACCCCTTTTGAGACTGTCTTTTACCCCAAAAATCCGGGGCTAACAAAACATCTATCTATGAACGAATTATTCAATGCACTGCGCCGGATTGCTGGCTTTCGCATCCTCTTGCACACCGTTGACAAACAAGCGCACGGTGTTTTCGCCATCGATGGTTTTAGTGTTAAAAGACGCCTCGCCTGCTATGCCACATTTCGCCGCTGGAACTGTTCCCGTCCCCTTTTGATTTCCACCATAAACGTCCCAAACGAAATCCACCGGATAGGGGTTTTCGTTGCGCACGCGCCACACGCGGTAACTTCTGGGGTCCGGTGAGCACATGGACGTGAGCTGCAATTTGACGTAATTGGTCGGATCGGGTGGGCAAAGAGGCGGCGCGTCCGTCGCTTCGACGATGGGCGCGGGCGGTGGGACATATCGGCAGGTCGCCGGGTCCCACAGGCACGAACCATCCGGCGCGCTGACGCATTCGCCCGGAACCATGCAGCTATCACACGATCCACACGATCCCCACTCACCGGGGATGACCGACACTGCTTCCGGCGTGATCTCTTCAACTTCAGGGATCAGCGCAGCCAGGGCGGCGGGGTCCAGCGGCGGCGCGATCTCGATCTCACGCGGCAGCAAGGACACCGGGGTATAGGCGACCTCTTCCCACACGTAGGCACGCGGCAGGCCGGGTAAACCAGCCGGTTTGAGATCGTCCCCCAGCGGCAGATCGAGGCCCGATCCCGCGACTAAGTTTATCGTCAGACCGCTGATCGTGACCTGCGCTGCCCCTTCTAACACATCAATGCGCATCACGCTGCCCGCTTCGCCGCGCAGCAGCACGGTAGAGCCAAGCCGAATATCGACTTCGTTGATCAAAAGGCTGATCTCGGCATCACCTTCCGGGGTCTGGACCACCAGCCCATCAGGAGTCTCGGCGCACACGTCTTGCACCTCGCCGCTGCGAAAATAAAACGCCTGCATCGGGCCATAATACAGATCACGATAATCGACCACGCTTAATTCGGACAGGTCCGACTCGCTGCTGACCAGGGCGGACGATAACCAGCCGGTTCCGCCGCCGGGCGCAAATTTGACGCGCACCCAGGACGAATCTTCCAGTCGCCCGGTCGCCATCAGAGTGTCGCCTGGCGCAGCCGTCCCCAACACCGGGGCCAGCGTAGAGGGATATTGGCGAATATTGGCGTTTTGCGCGCTGTTGACCTTCAGTTCCCCCAAGGGAACCGCCGGAACGGTGTTATAAATTTCCGTGCTGCCAAACAAAACCAGGGTGACATTTTGATCGGCGGGAACGTCGTCGGGCAAATTTGCCTGGATTCGCAGCAAGGCGATCCCCCACGACTCGATATCGAGCGCGGCGGCACTGAGGCGTAACGTCTGGACATCGGTCACGCCCGCCTTATCGCCTTCTTGCGCGAACAGAAAGTCCATCACGCCCGGCTGCGGAGAAGCTTCCAGGTTGATATGACCGTAACAAATTTCGTTACGCCCGGTCGTTTCACACTGCAACTGGGCGGCGTCGAGGGCCACACGAGCGAGATCGGGGCAGGAAGGGGTATCTTGCCGGGCCTGAGCGCGCGCCATTAGCGGCAAAAAGAAGATAAACAAGAAGAAGATAATAAAGACAAGGCCAGGAATCTTGATCGATTTCTTCATGATCCTATTCCTTATTCTTATTACAAATATAAACCTGTTTAGCATTATAACACGAAACTCATTTTTAAGCATGAAGCCGGGTCAATGAAGTTGTTAGACAAACTATGCCAGTTGTCATACAGGCTTGTACCTTTTGTCACTAAAAAAACAGATTGGTTTGAAGGTAAACTTAAAAAATAACGGCGGGCGGCATCCGGCCCGCACTGCGCGGAAAGATTCACTTTAAGGAGGGAAATATTTATGGATGCACTTGATCTGGCAAAACTGCAATTTGCGGTAACGACGATTTATCATTTTTTCTTTGTACCACTGACGCTCGGCCTGTCGCTGTTGGTCGCCGTGCTGCAAACGATGTGGTACCGCACCGACAACCCGATCTACAAACAGATGGTCAAGTTTTGGGGCAAACTCTTCCTCATCAACTTTGCGATGGGCGTGGTGACGGGCATCGTGCAGGAATTTCAGTTCGGCATGAACTGGTCTGAATATTCCCGATTCATGGGGGATATTTTCGGCGTGCCGCTGGCGATTGAGGCGCTGTTGGCATTTTATCTGGAGTCCACCTTCATCGGAGTGTGGCTGTTCGGCTGGGACAAACTGCCCAAAGGAATCCACCTGCTCTCGATCTGGCTGGTGGCGATTGGGTCGAATATCTCGGCCTTGTGGATTCTGATCGCTAACTCGTTCATGCAGCAGCCCGTAGGTTATCAGAGCGTGATCGACGCGAACGGCGTGATGACCAAAGTCCAGATGGATAACTTTGGCGATGTGATCACCAACCCGAACGTGATGGTCCAGTGGCCGCATGTGTTCGCGTCGGGCATCACGACGGCGGCGTTTTTTGTGTTGGGAGTCAGCGCGTGGCATCTGCTGCGCAAAACTCAGCAGCAGGATTTCTTCCGCCGTTCGGCGAATATCGCGACCGTATACGGCATGATCGGGATCGTGCTGGTGATCATGGTCGGGCACAGCCAGGCGCAGCATATGGTCGAAACGCAGCCGATGAAAATGGCCGCCGCCGAAGGGTTGTTCGAGACTGAAGACCCGGCCTCGTTCTCGCTGCTGACTGTGGGCGACCTGGATCAGCGCGAAGAAGTTTTTGCGATCCGTATTCCCCGGCTGCTCAGTGTGCTGTCGTATAACAAACTGGACGGCGAAGTGAGGGGTATCAACGATCTGCAAGCCGAATATCAGCAGGAGTATGCTGACCGGTATGGTGAGGACGCCGAATATCGCCCGCCAATAGCCGTGATTTACTGGTCGTTCCGCGCGATGGTGGGAGCCGGATTCTTGATGTTAGGATTGGCGGCGCTCAGCCTCTTCTTGATCTATCGTAACCAGTTCACTACCACCCGACGGCTGCTGATCGTGCTGCCTTGGGCGATCTTTTTGCCGTACATCGCTAACAGCGCCGGATGGATTATGACGGAAATGGGCCGCCAACCCTGGATCGTATTTGGGTTGCAGCGCACCGAAGATGCAGTTTCACCGAATGTTTCGGCGGAAATGGTCGGGCTGTCATTGGTGATCTTTACGGTACTCTATGGGGCCTTGATGGGCGTGGATGCGTACCTGCTGGTCAAGTTTGGGCGGCGTGGTCCGGTAGAAGAGACACTTGACGCAGCGTAACAGGCGCGGAGGAGCGATAACACGATGGAACTTTATGATCTCTGGTTTGTCCTGATCGGTGTGCTGTGGATCGGGTTCTTTTTCCTGGAAGGGTTCGATTATGGCGTCGGGATTTTGCTGCCATTTTTGGGCAAAGGCGATAAAGAACGGCGCGCCATTATCAACACCATTGGCCCGGTGTGGGACGGCAACGAAGTCTGGATGATCACGGCGGGCGGGGCGATCTTCGCCGCATTCCCGCATTGGTACGCGACCCTGTTCAGCGGATTCTACCTGGCATTAGTCGTCATTTTGGTATCGCTGATTTTGCGCGGCGTGGCGTTCGAGTTCCGCAGCAAAGACGACAATCCGCGCTGGCGATCCTTTTGGGATTGGGCGATCTTCGGCGGCAGCGCGATTCCGGCGCTGCTGTGGGGGGTCGCTTTCGGCAATCTGGTGCAGGGGACGCCGATCGACGCCAGCATGAATTTCACCGGCAACTTTTTCGACCTGCTCAGCCCCTATACGCTGATCTGCGGGTTAGCCGGGTTGATGGTGTTCTTGCTGCACGGCGCGATCTTCCTCAGCCTTAAGACGGACGGCGTGATCCGCACGCGGGCGGAAGGCATAGCCCAGCAGCTTGTGGTGCTGGTGATCGCTGCCGCCGCTGTTTTGGCTGCCGCCAACTATGTTTACCTCGATCTCTTCTCGAAGATCGGCATTAACCCCGGCCTCATGCCGGTAGCGTCGGCGGCGGCGCTGCTGGCGGTAGGCTATTTCGTGCGCGAGAAACAGTACGGTTGGGCGTTTGTGCTGATGGGCGCCACGATCCTGCTCTCGGTGGCAACTTTCTTCTGGTTCCTGTACCCGAATGTGATGGTCTCCAGCACCAACGATGCCTACAGCCTGACGGTGGAAACCGCACGAGCCAGTGATAAAACCCTGGAACTAATGACCGTCGTGGCGTTAGTTTTTGTGCCGATTGTGCTGCTCTACCAGGGATGGACCTATTGGGCTTTCCGTAAGCGCATCACGGCAGAAAGCACGTTGGAATACTAAAGCACGGCCTCACCCCCTACCCCCTCTCCACTGCGCTTTGCTGGTGGAGAGGGGACCCCGCACCGAAGACGGTACAATTTCAGAATAATTAAACAAAATTACAGATGTAAGATTTTACAACTAGGAATTAAGCTGCTATAATGCGCCGCATATTCGTTTGGGGCTCATAACAACACGATAACGAAGGGCAATATGTTTCCGAAAATCTTTCTGGCTTTGCACATCCCGGATGGATTTATCAGTGTGCCGGTAGCGGCGGTCGGCTGGGCGCTGATGATCAGCATGATCACACTGGCGCTGCGCCAAACCCGCGATCAGTTTGGCGATCAGAGTGGCGGACAATCTGGCGATCAAAAGGTTCCGCTGATGGGCATTCTGGCGGCGTTCGTGTTCGCGGCACAGATGATCAATTTCCCGGTGGCGGGCGGAACATCGGGCCACCTGCTCGGTGGGACGCTGGTGGCGATCCTGCTTGGTCCCTGGGCGGCGGTGTTGGTCATGACCAGCGTGGTCAGCATTCAGGCGCTTCTGTTTCAGGATGGCGGGCTGCTGGCGCTCGGTTTTAACGTGTTTAACATGGGCATTCTAACCGGATTCACGGGCTATACGATCTACCAATGGCTGCGGCGGGCGCTGCGTCGTGTGCCGCGCGGTGAAGTAGTCGCCGCTGTCGTTGCGGCCTGGGTATCGGTGGAGGCAGCGGCGACAGCCACCGCGCTCCAGCTGGCGATCTCCGGCACCTCCCCGCTGAATATCGCCCTGCCCCCGATGGTCGGAGTCCACGCGCTGATCGGGATCGGCGAGGCGCTGATCACGGCGGGGGCGCTGACGTTTATCCAGCAGACGCGGCCCGATTTGATTGCAGGCAGCC
>JACRBK010000541.1 GCA_016234525.1 Chloroflexota bacterium | reverse complement strand
TCTGCTGGACGCCTGGCTCACCCTGGCGTATGTGGCATTGGTGAATGCCCATAAAACCCGGCTCAAAGAGTTAGCGGATGCTGGCGACAAACGCGCCGAACGCGCCTTCACCCTGGCGAACGATGCCACGCGCCTGTTAGCGTCGCAGCAGGTGCTCGATTTGCTGCTGCGTTTTGCCATCGCCCTGATCGCGTTTGAGACACTTGTCACGCCCCTGCAAGAACAACTGGTGGCACGCGAAATCGATCATATGTTGGCGGATGTGCTGGCTTATGGTGGAGTCTTTTTGGTGGTGACACTGACCGCGCTGATTTTTGGCGAAATGCTGCCCACCAACCTAGCGCAAGGATACGCCGACCCGATAGCGCTCCGGTTCGGCGGCACGATGAACCTGTTGACGCGAGTGTTAACCCCGGTGGTGCACCTGCTGCAATGGATCAGCGGACAATTTGCCGCGCCGTTTGTCAGCCGGAACAGCGAATCGCTGGTAACCGAAGAAGAAATCAAACTGATGGTAGACGCCGGGCAAGAGGGCGGGGCGATTGAAGACGAAGAAAAGGAGATGATTTACTCCATCTTCCAATTCGGCGATACGCTGGCGCGCGAAGTGATGGTCCCGCGTATTGATATGGTCGCTCTGGATATTCAGTCTCCACTGCGCGAGGCGCTAAATATTATTGTTGAAGCCGGACATTCGCGTATTCCGGTCTATGAAGAATCAGTCGATCACATTCGGGGCCTGTTGTATGCCAAAGACCTGCTCAAGCTGTGGCGCGATGACCAGATGGATCGCCCGCTCAAAGATTTGCTGCGCCCGGCGCATTTTGTGCCTGAATCAAAAAAAGCAGTGGACCTGCTCACCGAATTGCAGCAGCGGAATATTCATCTGGCGGTGGTCGTAGACGAGTATGGCGGGACCGCCGGGTTGGTCACACTCGAAGATCTGATCGAAGAGATTGTGGGTGAAATCCGCGACGAATACGACACCAATGAGGAAGAGATTTACCAGAAAGTCGGCGACAACGAATATATCATCGATGCCGGGATAGACCTGGATGATCTCAACCGCCTGCTCGATGCTGATCTGCCTACCGACGAAAGTGACACCCTGGGCGGTTATGTCTTTAGCAAACTGGGCGAAGTGCCGGTCATCGGGGCCAAGCTCGAAGAAGGCAGCCTGCACATGGAAGTGCTAAGCGTGGATGACCGGCGTATTCGTAAAGTCCGGCTGGTGATCGAGCCGCCGAAAGTCGAACTTGAAGACATCCGCGAGGAACCAGCCGCCGAAACTGATTGAAGAAGATTCAGGATCAGGCTAGAGCGCTTCCAACGGCAGTTAGCATGGCGTTAGACAAAAAGGCTTGACAACCGCCCTCTGCACCGCTAGAATGACAAACAATTAACAATATCATGTTGTGCCAACAGCTTGGAACGGAAGTAGTAGGCTGTCATCGCAGTGAGCCGGGGAGAGTGTAAACCTGGCGCGCGCCCACGATGAGCGCAAAGGCCGAACTCGTCCGGGAGCTGCGCGGTTGAATGTGAGTAAATCGCGCCGGTTGCGACCGTTAAACGCTTTGAGTGGATGGCACACCACGTTATCTGGGCCCGTAGCTCAATTGGGAGAGCGCCACAATGGCATTGTGGAGGCCAAGGGTTCGAACCCCTTCGGGTCCACCTTCTTTTCTTATCGCGCCATCAACCAGGGTGGTACCACGGAGTCCTCTTCGTCCCTGATCGATCAGGGAATTTGACGAAGGGGATTTTTTCATTATTTCTTTAGATCATTGAGCGCCATTTTGGTGTAGAGTCTATAGTATAACTAGTGGTATTGGTGTATTGCGCGCTTCGTAAGGAAGGAATCGGATGGCTAAAAAGAGATCGCGCTCACTCGTTGACCGACTTCAATCTTTGCTTGACGCACTTAATCAGGCACTCAGCCCGCGTCAACCCGCACCTGTTCCGGTTCCAGTGCGCAGCGAAAAACGCCGCCGCTGAACTTGATCTGACAACCGCTTTACGCCAGTAGGCAGCAGCGGGCGGGCCGGGGGCCAGAGTGCCACACCGGATCGTTTGCTGCGCTTAACCAGCGTGTGCCTACCAGCCTTTGCTCGGCCCAAACGATCCGGTCAGAAGACCTAAAACCGGAGAAGTTTGGGCTGTTTGTTTTCTTATCATCATCATAAGATCAGAATGGAGAACAAAACACAGCAATGGCTGATAAATATGTCCCTCAAGAAATAGAACCGCGTTGGGCTGAGCGCTGGGAAAACGACCAACTGTACCGCTCGGTGGCCGATCCTAACCGCCCGAAGTTCTACGCGATGACGATGCTGCCCTATCCGAGCGGCGATCTGCACATCGGGCACTGGTACGCGATGACCCCTTCGGACGCGCGCGCGCGGTGGCTGAGAATGCGCGGTTATAACGTCCTGTTTCCGATGGGCTTCGATGCGTTTGGCCTGCCCGCCGAAAATGCGGCGATCCAGCGCAACATCCATCCCAAGATCTGGACGTACAAAAATATCAACAACATGCGCCGCCAAATGCGCACGATGGGCACGATCTTTGACTGGAAACGCGAGGCCGTCAGCAGCGACCCGGAGTATTACCGCTGGACGCAGTGGTTTTTCCTGCAACTGTACAAACATGGGCTGGCCTATCGCCAGCACGCCGCCGTCGATTTTTGCCCCAACTGTAATACCACCCTGGCTCGTGAGCAGGTGTGGGGCGATGACCGGCACTGTGAGCGCTGCGGCACCCCCGTGATCAAAAAAGAACTGGAACAGTGGTTCTTTAGCACCACGAAATATGCCGAAGAACTGATGAATCATGACACGATCAACTGGCCAGAGCGGGTCAAGCTGATGCAAGCCAACTGGGTCGGGCGCAGCGAAGGCGCGCATGTGACCTTCCGCACCGAACAGGGCGACGCGATCACCGTCTTTACCACCCGCCCCGATACGCTGTGGGGCGCGACCTTTATGGTACTGGCTCCGGAGCATCCGCTGGTCGAAAAGATCACCACCGATCAGTGCCGCGCCGATGTAGAAGCTTATATCTCAGCCGCCGCGCGCAAGAGCGAAATTGATCGTACTGCCGAAGGCCGCGAGAAAACCGGCGTTTTTACCGGCGGTTATGCGATCAACCCGGTGAACCAGGAGCGTATCCCGATCTGGGTAGCCGATTATGTGCTGATCAGCTATGGCAGCGGCGCGATTATGGCGGTTCCGGCTCACGATCAACGCGACTTTGAGTTCGCCCGCAAATATGACCTGCCGATCCGCATCGTCATCCAGCCGGATGGCGCGAGCGATCTGGACCCGGCAAAGATGACTGAATCTTGGCCTGGTGAAGGTATCATGGTTAACAGTGGCCAGTTCACCGGCACACCGGCATATTACGCCGCCGATGGTAAAAAGAATGAAGCGGTAGGCATCGTCACAGCCTGGCTGGAAAAGCAGGGGATCGGCCAGGGTGCGGTAAATTACCGCCTGCGCGATTGGCTGATCAGCCGCCAGCGTTATTGGGGCGCGCCGATCCCGATGATCTACTGTGATCGGTGTGGCGTCGTGCCGGTGAACGAAAAAGACCTGCCCATACTGCTGCCGGACGATGTAGACTTCAAACCAACCGGCGAAAGCCCGCTGAAACATCATGAGGGCTTCTTGAACACGTCTTGCCCGCAGTGCGGCGGTCCCGCCAAACGTGAAACGGACACGATGGATACCTTTATGTGTTCGTCGTGGTATCAATACCGCTACCTGAGTCCGAACTACGACGGCGGGCCGTTTGATCCTGAAGAAGGGGCCTATTGGCTGCCAGTGGATCAATATACAGGCGGGATCGAACACGCCACGATGCATCTGATGTATACCCGTTTCTTCACTAAAGCGATGCGTGACAGCGGCTCGTTTGCCAATGTTGCGGCCATCGCACAGGGCATGGGGCGGGCTGATGCAAATCACCTGTTTGATGAGCCGATGTTGGCGCTGTATAACCAGGGCATGATCCTGGGCGAGCCGCGCGACGGGGATATAATCGCCGCCTACGGGAAGTTCGACGGCCAAAAACTGATCGCCCAGCACATTCGCGTCATTGCCGCGACAGCCGCTCCCGCTGATGCTGCCGTCGTAGGTGAGGTAATGGGCCGCAAAGAACTGACGCTGGATGTTATCACCTCGGATGGGCGCTCGGTGGTGGTGGAAACCGACGAAAAGACCACCTTCGATGTTCCGCGCGTGGGATCAGGCGCAGCGGTGGAGAATATCATTTACCACCTGGACGTGGAAAAAATGTCCAAGAGCAAGGGCAACGTAGTGGCACCCGATGAACTGGTGGCTGAATACGGCGCGGACACCGTGCGCGCGTACCTGATGTTCGCGTTTGAATGGTCGCAGGGCGGCCCCTGGGACAGCAAGAGCATTCAGGGAACGGTACGTTGGTTGTATGACATCTGGGAGATTGTGAACACCGCCGCTCCAGTCGGGAATCCTGATCCCAAAGCAGAGCGCAATCTGCGGCGCAAAGTTCAGCAGACGGTCAAAAAGGTATCGGACGGGCTGGAAACCTTTGGGTTTAATACAGCGGTGGCTTCGCTGATGGCGCTGCGTAACGCGCTAAAAAGCACCATCCAGGCCAAAAACGTCAGCCGCGCCGTGTGGAATGAATCCATCGAGACGCTGCTGTTGCTGATGGCCCCATTTACCCCCTTTATCACTGAAGAGTTATGGGGACGCACCGGACACCGCTACAGCATCCACAACCAGTCCTGGCCGACCTATAATGCCGAGATCGCGGCAGAAGAAGAAATCACGCTGGTAGTCCAGGTGAACGGCAAGGTCCGCGAGCGTATCATGGTCGCAGCGGACATCAGCGAGGACGAGGCGATCCGACTGGCGCTGGAATCAGAAGGGGTGCTGCGGCACCTGAACGGCGTAACTCCTAAAAAAGTGATCTATATCACCGCACGTGGTATGGTGAACATCGTCGTGTAACGGTGAGCAAGCCAAACAACACCGGGCGCACTCATTCTGCGCCCGGTGTTGTTAACGGGAATGTCTGGCCCGGTCTAAACTCGTCCTGCTGCTCGACGCTGCGATAGACCGTTACTAAACCTTCGCCCGCGACCTGCCCTGTACCATCCGGATAGTAGATCAGCGTGGCAGACGCATCGACACCGACCAGGGTGATCCCTTCTGGCAGATTCGCCAATAGACGTTCAGGCGACAGCCGCATCTGCACAAGATCGTGATGGGGCAAAAACGCCAGATTTGGCACTAAGGTCAGGCCCGTTTCCCATTGATCGGCAAACCAGAACACTGACCCTGCTGCCAGTGCGCTCGCCCCGGTGGTCATTACCACCGCCTTACGTTCTAGCGCACGATGCAGCGCTGCCTCGGTATGTGTGCCGCGCAACCGTTCGATCAAATCGAGCGGGCTGCCGTCGGTCAACACAATCGCCTCTACTTTATCGAGGGATTCCCATTCGGTGCGGGTGTTGGCAGAAAGCTGATCTACGATCATCTTATATTCTGCGAACATGCCCATAAATTCAAAATACTTCGAAATCTCACTGGCGACACGCTGCTGTTTTCGCATCGCTGCCACTGGCACGACGATCACACGCGGGCTGTGTTGTTCGTGGACCAATCTCAGCCACGCCCGGTTCGCAGGCCGGTTTTCGATGGTGAATGCTTCACCCCCGTTTACTACCAGATATCCCTTTGTCATTTTGGTCTCACAATAGCGCTAGAAACTCTTCAACAGATAACCCGGCATCTCGAATAATACGGCGCAGTGTGCCGGGAGCAAGTTCTTTGTGATCAGGTACAACGGTTTGTGCCAGCGGATTATCGCGACGCACAACAATATGGCTTCCTTTTTGCCGAACGACCCGAAATCCGATCTTTTCGAACGCGCGAATACATTCTCTACCGGAAATCCGAGGGAGTTTACTCATTAAGCGACCGCCACAACTACCAGCTCAAATGTGTCGTATTCTGGCGGCACAGGCAAACCGTCTTGCTCTAGAGCCTCAATATAAACTTCAATCGCTTCCTGAATATTGGTAAGTGCTTCATCACGAGTCTTTCCTTCACTTCCACATCCCGGAAGCGATGGCACTTCGGCAATCCAGTTATTTTCTTCGTCGGTATACAACAATACACGTCGCATGATATTTCCTTGTGTCACTTGTTGACCTGGCTGAGACTCAAGTTCGCCTGTAAGCCGCGTTTTGTACCCGCCGGTATGCCCGGCGGGCGGTGATCATCTCTCTAGGACGCCGGTTACCCGACGCCTCAAGCAACCTACCCGGAACTCAAACGGGACGAGCCGCCCCTTGTTCCT
>JACRBK010000540.1 GCA_016234525.1 Chloroflexota bacterium | reverse complement strand
GCGGATCGTTCGCTGATCGTGTGGAACGTGGCTTCCGGCCAACCTGAGTATGGCCCGCTAAGTGGGCATAATGGCGCAGTGTTGGCGCTGGCTTATCATCCAGCCGGGCAGCAAGTATTTTCGGGTGGGGATGATGGTCAGATTTTGGCGTGGGATTTGTCCGCTGCCCCGCCTACTGCAAGTTTGTTTGCGGACAATCTCGGCAGTGTGACCGCGCTCGCCGTCAGCCCTGATGGTCAAACGCTGTCCGCCGGGCTGCGCGATGGCAGCATCGCCCGCTGGGATGTGACCAGCCGCCGCCCGTTGGGGGAACCTCTGGTCGGGCATACCGATGTGATCACCAATCTGGCCTATCACGGATCGCTGCTGGCGTCGGGCAGCCGGGATCAGACGATCATTTTGTGGGATACCTCCACCGGACAGCCGCTTCGCGCGCCGCTGGTCGGACACACAAACTGGGTGCTGTCCCTGTCTTTCACGCCGGACGGATCGCTGCTGGCGTCGGGCAGCCGGGATCAGACGATCATCTTGTGGGATGTCTCCACCGGGCAGCCGTCAGGACAGCCGCTCATGGCATCCAATGGATGGATCGCCGGGATCGCGTTTGCACCGGATGGCCGGACACTGGCGGCAGGCAGCACCGCCGGGGAAGTGGCATTGTGGTCGGTCAGCGTGGAGACGTGGCAAGAATTGGCGTGCGGGCTGGCAAATCGCAACCTGAACTCGACGGAGCAGGAGCGTTATTTCGGCGCGTTACCCTACACCCCGGTTTGTGAAGAGAGTTTTCAGTAATGAGTTATCAGTTATTAGTTTTTGGCCGGTGACATCACAAACGAGTTTTTGCTAAAAACTAAGAACTGGCAACTGAAAACTGACTACCAACAACTCAAATCCTCGTTCCGACAATCATATTTTCGCTTGCGCCGCTGATCTTTATAACCGCGCTCACGGTTGCGGTAGACGGTCATCACGACCAACCAACCACCATCCGTCTGGATCGTTTGCACGGTCAGGCCCTCAAGTTGGGCGATGCGCTGGTTGGCGCGGTCTCCGTGAGGGATGTCCCGCTTGCCCAAAAAGAAGACCAGCGATCCCGCGTTATAGACCCGCCGCCCATGAGTGACCACGTATAACACTTCATCCATCGAAATATTACGTTCGGCGCAGCGTTGTTCAGCATGAGTTGAAAAAGAAACCTGGGCGTCCATGGCAGCATCCTTTCTCTAACAGGACCGCCGGGCAGGTTTAAAATTGGTTAAACAATATAAACATTTTTACACACTATTAACGCTAGGTCAATCAGTTTAGTGTGAATATTTTATGAAAACGACATGAACCGGGGAGAAAGAGGAACGCGGGTAGTGATTATTCCAGACTTTCCTGATATCTTTAGTACTATTAAACTACTGCGAACCCTTGACGGTAGGTCGTTTTAGTAGTTAAAATGACTATGGGAGCGGACATGGTCCGGAAAACGGGTGGACAATAAATGACCAATCAGGTGAGGGAAAATTTCAAATGGCTGTACAAAGTAGACTTCGTGAACAGCAGCAGGTCATCTTTGACGATCTTCTGACCGCAGCGAAGATCGTCGACGCGCCAGTCGATTCTGAGGGCTTGACTCAAAACTTGAGTGTTTTTGCCCGGTTTTTCTCACCAACCGCAGAAGATACTGCGGTTGCCTATCGCATCACGACACACAAAAAAGATGTGTCCATGCGTTATATCAACTTTGCCGTGCGGCATAACCCCTATGAAATGGCAGCAGCGAATGGCTTGATTGAGCGAGATGGGCATCCCATCGAAGACTTGATCGATCAACTGGAACCGCAGATCGACCTGTTTGGGTATGGCAGCGACATTGCGGTATCTCACGGCTTTGAAAAAGTGTGGCCGTTTTTCGCCATGAAGCCCATCCAAGATATTGCCAAACTGCCCGCGCTGCCCGATGCGGTGCGCCAACACAGAGACTACTTCGCCAAACACAAGATGGAGCAGGTTAGCGTGATGGCGATTGACTACTATCACAAATCGCTGAACCTCTATTTCTTGATGCGTGGGCCGGATGGCACCTTCAAGCCGGGCGGCACATATACCAGAGAACAGTGGGTCGAGATGTTCACTGATCTGGGCTTTGCGCACCCCACCGATGCCGAACTTGATATTTTCATGCAGGCGTTTGTGGTGTATCCGACGTTTAGCTGGGATTCACAAGAGATCGAGCGGTTGTGCGTTTGTATGCCCGGCGGCAAAGTCGAGCATATCCCCTATGGGCTGCACCCGATCACCGAGCGGTTTGTGAAAGAAGCGCCGGTCCAGGCCCCGCCCACCGCCTATACCTACTGTCCCACTTATGGACGCGACGTGAAGTATTTGAAGATGGAAGTCGATTATTCGGGGCGCTATATGCCGACGATCATTGGCCCGATTATTGCCTCGCTCCACGCTTGAACTGGGTAGACGTGTAAAATAATCGCCTCGGATTGAACGAATTACTCCCCTCTCGATACGTTGCGGCGAGAGGGGAGTAAATTGTGCAGCGGTTTTTGCTGACAGCTTGATTACTGCGTTTACCCTTTGGCGGCTTCGCGGGCGGCTTTGGCGCGGTAAGTCTGAATATAACTCATGCCCCATTCATCGCGACCCAACATCAGGTCAACGGCGCGCACGGCCAGCCCATTCACCAGCGGGTTGGAGATCGGCGCATTCACCCCGGCCTGAATCAGCAGCGTGAGCAGCACCGTATTCAGCAGTTCGCGTTCGGGCATCCCGTGAGAAGCATTACTCGCCCCGGCGGTCAGGTTGCAGCCGAGTTTCGCGCGGATCAAACGAGTCGTTTCGCACGCCGTCACCCCGGCGCGGTGATCGGCCCCGACGGCCAGCGTCAGCGGATCAAACAAAATGCTGTCGGCGGCGATGCCGTGCGCCTGCGCTTGTTTCAGGATATTTTCGGCGACGGCTAACCGCGCTTCGGGCGTTTCAGGGATGCCGTGATCGTCCATGCACAGCGCGATGACGGCTGCGCCATATTCTGCGACCAGCGGCAGCACAGCCTTCAATTTTTCGGTTTCGCCGTTCACTGAATTGACCAACACGCGCCCTTTAGCCACTTTGAGCGCTGCCGCCAGCGCATCAGGATTCGGCGAGTCGATACACACGGGCAGGTCAATCGTATCCTGTACGATCTGGACGGCTCTGGGCAGCAGGGCCACTTCGTCTACCCCTGCCGCGCCGACATTCACATCCAATACCATCGCTCCGGCATCGGCTTGCGCCTGGGCATCGCGCCCCACGCGCTCCAGATTGCCCGCTTGCAGTTCAGCGCTGAACACTTTGCGCCCGGTGGGGTTGATCCGTTCCCCGATAATGACGGTAGGCAGGTCTGGCCCGATGGTCACTTCGTTGGATGGGCCGCGTAAAATGGTTTCCATAAGGGTATTCGCTCCTCAATTTGAGTGGTTAGTCTTTAGCCATCAGCAAAAGCCAGTGATGGCCGAAACCGTTTTTACCGTTCTTGCCAATAACTGAAAACTGATAACGAATAACTTCTATTCATCCCAGGGATCGGGGGTGATCACCACCGCCTGGCTAAATCGATCTGCAAACTGCGGGTGATTGGTGAGTTCAATATAGGATAGACGCTCGACCAGTTGATCGGCGCGTTCGCGTTCTTGGGCGTTGATCAACAGCCGTTTGGCCCCGATCCCCGCCGCATTGCCGACTTGATGATAACGTTCGCGGGGCAGGGGCGGGAACATGCCAATGGTGATCGCGCTTTCCAGGTCCAGGTAATTCCCGAACGCTCCGGCGACGATCACCCGGTCGATGTCCTGTTCGGTCAGTCCCGCGCGCTCAACGAGCAGTTTGATCCCGGCGCGGATAGCGGCTTTGGCAAGCTGCACTTCGTTCACATCCGACCGGCTGATCGCCACCGCGTGACCGTGTCCGCTTTGCGCAGCGGGGACGATCTCGAACCAGCCGTTATAATCCTCAAAACTCACGTTCGGATGTCCCCGCCGGATCGCCCCGGTGGGGGTGACAATATCAGCGCTGCGCAGGGCGGCGACGGCATCGAGAATCCCCGATCCGCACAACCCGACCGGGGGCGCATCGAGGATCGTCTGCCATTTGAGCTGTCCATCACGCCAGACCAGCCGCTCAATCGCGCCTTCGCTGGCGCGCATCCCGTCGCGGATATGCGCTCCTTCAAACGCCGGGCCGGAAGCGGTCGAACATGACCACATCTGTCCATGCGCATTGATCGAAACTTCGGTATTCGTGCCAATGTCCAGGCTGAGCGTCACACCCGGCAGATCGGCGGTCGCGGTGGCTAACAACATCGCCACATGATCCGCCCCAACGAAGCCCGCCACATTCGGCGGCAGGTAGAGCATCGCACCCGGTGCGGTTTCCAGGCCAAGCGCGCGCGCCGGGGTGTGGACGGCGGACGATACCGCCGGGACATAAGGCGCGGTGCCGAGCTGATCCACTGGCAGACCGAGCAGCAGATGGTGCATCGCCGTATTGCCGACAGCGACCATTTCCACCACATCAGAAGTGAATACTGCCGCCTTCGCGCACACCTCATGCAGCAGACGGTTCAGCCCTTCGATGATCACGGCTTGCAGTCTGGCGGCGCCACCGGGGTCATGAATGGCGAGCGTAAGCCGGGCCATCACATCTTCGCCGTAGGCGATCTGCGGATTGGTGGCCCCGGCAATCGCTAAGGTTTTGCCGTGGGTCAGGTCTACCAGATAAGCCGCCAGCCCGGTGGTGCCGACATCCACCGCAAAACCGAGCGGAATCCCGCCGGGTGGCATGAAGCGCACCACATCCGCCCCGCGTGTGATCATGCGCACCTGACAATCATGGCGGCGCAGCAGCGTGGGAAGATCGGCCAGCACCGGGGCGCTGATCCGCCATTCTTGCGGGCGGATGCCCGATACACGCTCCCAATCGCCGCGCAGATTTTCATGCGAGGGCGGCACGGCGGTCAGATCGTGTACCTGGATCGGCGGCGCCGCGCTGATCGGGATTTCTTCACCCTCCACCTGAGATCGCTGCGGGGCGCTCAACGATTCGGGCGGCACATCCACCACGATCTCGCTTTCCGCGCCGATCTCTACCTGGCAGGCCAATCGCAGCCCGCTTGCCCGTTCGTCATCGGTCAACAGGTCCGTTTCGGTG
>JACRBK010000523.1 GCA_016234525.1 Chloroflexota bacterium | reverse complement strand
CTAACCCTTGCGACGACAACAGGTAAGTTCCTACCGCGCCCTGGCTAAGTCCCATTGCGCGCAGTGATCCCAGCCGGACGGCCTGCGAGCGGAAGGAAGCTGTGTTTTGGATCACGCTGCCCACCAGCGCCAACAGGATCGAGGAGACAAAACCCACCGAGAGAAAGCCTAACACGCCGCGCCGCGTGGGGGCGGTTTGGGCTTCGAAGATCAATTCATCCGGGTTCACCCATTCCAACACGGGGAAGCCCAACGCCTGAATTTCGGCCAACACAGCCTCACTGTCAGCCCCAGGATCGAGCCGCACCCAGATGTCATGCGGGAGTTCGGTTCCGATCAGTTCAAAGATCGGGTCGATGTTGGTGATGGCGAAAAAACCTTCGCGCGGGTCCAGCGTGGGGAAATAGTCTACCAACCCCACAATCGGGACCGTTGTCGAATACCACGTATTGAGCGCCAATACCTGCAAATCGACTTCCTGCCCGATGGTCAGGTTATAATCTTCCGCTGCCTGGGTGCTGATCAGAATGCCGGTGCGGTTGCCCGCCAGCCGGTTCATAAGATCGGCGACTGGTTCTCCGGCGTAGTCGTCGCGGAAGTAGGTGATCGCCGACATGGCCGCGCGATCAATGCCGAGCAGAGTCCCCTGCGGGCGCTCGCCGGGCAGCACGATCTGAGCTTGATAACGTCCTACCCGCGAGACGGCGTAAACGTCATCGATCTCTAGCAGGTTCGAGGCGGGCAGGGTGTTATAACCCACGACGGTGAGCGTCGTGCCGCTGTCGGAGGAGGTTCCCTCTTCGGTCTGGGCTTCGCTGGCGACGACCAGCACCCGCTCTGCGCCGACTTCATATTGGATCACGTCTTGCAGGCTGCGATCCAGCGTACTCGCCATTGAAGCGGAAAACCCGATCAGGCTGAGCGTGAAGCACATCATCAGCAGCGTACCGCGATAACGCCCGATGCTGCGGGTGAGTTCGCGCAGGGCCATCAACAGCGAAATATTGCTGGTGATCGCCATGATGCGCCCGGCCTGGTTGAGCAAAAAGGGATAAACACGCAGGAACAGCAGTGACAATCCCAACGAAAACAAGGTCGGGGCCAGGAAAATCAGCGGATCGCTGAACGGGTCCTCGGCGCTGGTCGACAGTCCGCCCTGCGCTTGCAGCGAATACAACACATACCCGGCAGGGGCCAACATCATGATGTCAAGATAAATGCGCTGCCACCACGCTTTACCGGATCTCGCCTGGGACCGTTTGAACTGGTTGATCGATTGGCCGGTAGTGCGCCAGGCGATATATAACCCGGTGCTGGCGGCTAACAGGCCCGTCCCGGCTCCGGCGAGGATCGCCTGCTGCGTGAACACGATGTCCAGCGGCGGAGTATCGGCGTTGAAGTTCAAAAACGACGACGTGCGCCCGATCAACTGCACGATGGAGGGCGACACCGCGATCCCGATGCCAAGTGCCATTCCCGCCAGAATCATCCACATCAGTGCGTGCAGTCCGACCAGCTTACGGCGGTTCATACCCCGGCTGCTCAATGTGACATCTTCTTGCTGTTGGCTGTTGACCAACATACCCGCCAGCATCGTCACAAAATAGAGGATCAACCCTGCCACTGGCATCATGACGATGACCAACTGCTGGGTGAGCCGGTCAACCTCTTTGTTAAACGATTTCAGACCTTCTTCGGGCGAGAGGTCCAGGCGGATGCCGGGCAGCGCTGCGGCGACTGACCGCCGTCCACTCACGATTCGATCCAGCAGGCCGTCTACTTCGGAGGTGCGCAGCCCGGCCCCATCGAAGATGATATACCAGTCGGCTTCTTCCACCGGCGTGGCGATCCCCTCGACCGCGCCCCACAAATCATCCGCCGCCATCAGAAAGACCTGATCGAAAAACTTGGGCGTCAGAATCCAGGTGGGATCATTGGCGTCTACCGGATTCCACAGCGCGACGATTTTCAGTGTGACCGGGCCGGGCGCGCCGGGTTTGGTCGCCGTTAGCGTATCACCCACCTGCAAGCCGGTTTGATAGAGCATCTTCTCGGCCATCAACACAGGGATCGCGTCGCCCGTATCTTCGGTGGAGGGCCATTCGCCCGCCGTGATGTTGATTTGCTCCGCCGCGCCGTCAAGTGTTCCCAGGGTATAGGTTCCGAACGCGATAGGGGTATCCCCCTGGCGCGTGACGTTCCAGTTTCCGCCGCTGACGAACTTGAGTGCGCGCACCACCGGCAGCCCGATCGACTTCTCGAACTGATTTTTCAGGGCAGCGCTAGTCCGGTCGATGTCGGCAGACGTGACGGCTCCTTCCCAACTTCCCAAATATCGAAAACGGAACGCATAGGGCGGATCGGACAGGTTATCGGTGAGCAGGTTGGTATTGACGGCGTCCACATAGAGCATCAGGCTCAGCGCCAATGTTGTCGCCGCCGACAGCCCGACCAGCGTCCAGAACACCAACATGCGGTGCTGCCACAGCCGCTCAACAGCCAAAAAGATGGGATCGATCAATCGCTGCATAAGGTTCTTTTCCCGTCACGTAATCCGCAAAAAAATGCTGCCCCGACCCTTAAAAACAGGGCGCGGCAAGCAGCGCCCCTACGAAAACCTCTCCGGCAGTTATCCCCTCTCCAACTTGGTTGGAGAGGGGGATAGGGGGTGAAGTCGCTCCTAAAATTGGGCGCGGTGCTGCTGTGCCCAGACAAAAAACTAGGGGTAGCTTGATGGTTAATTCATCAGCCCAAAATCAGGATCAGCAGCCTGCGCGCAGGTCATGATCTGCGTGGCGACTTCGCGCTGCCGTTCGAAATTATCGATCACGGTGGTATCGACCACGATACCGGCGGAACACTCCATATAGGCGCGCGTGAATGTCTCAGCCTCCGTCAGTTCATATTCCAGGTCGGCCCCGTTGATGACATAGTTATCAAAAGCACGCCGCAGCCAATATTCCTGGATGAAGTTGGTGATATTGGCTCCGCCGCCGCCGGTCAGGGTGGGGAAGACGATGGTATTCGGATCGCGCAGCAAAGCGTCTAGCTGCTGGTACGCGCCGGTGATGTCGCTGCCCTGGGCCGCCAACACCGCCGGATCGCTGATCAGAGAGGTGCGCGCGGGCATCCCAGAGAACAACTGCGGATTGCCAGCCACCGTGCTCAAGAAACTGTACGTCGATTCAGGGTTCTGCGTTGTAGCGCTGACATAACCCGTGGTGATTTCATAAGACACCACACTGTATTGGCTGCCGCGTGGGTAGGTGGTCAAAACGGTGGTGGTTTCGTCCGTTTCTTCGCCAGGACGCCCACCGGGAGGGCCAAAACGCGCAAACTGGTTGAGCGAATTGGTGGTGATCGGCGCTTCTTCGGCGCTGCCCAGAATGTCAACGGCGTTCTCGATGGTGTTGGACTGGTAGCCGATGTAGCCGTTGATCGCCAGATCAAGCACCTGCCGGATCGCGTCGATATTGGCCGGGTCGGTGAAATTGATCGTCGGGGGATCGGTGCGATAGTCAATCGGCAGACCGCCGAAAGCCGTGATCAGCATCAGCAGGTATGACCCACCCGGATCATTCGGCACAAACGGCACGGGATCGGTTTCGTAGGGGCGCAGCATCCGCAGCGCGTCCACAAAGGAGTCGGTGGTCCAGCCGTCAAGCGGTTCCGGCACGCCCGCCAGGAGCAGTTTTTCCTGCGTGTATTGTAACATCTGCGGTTCAATCGCCAGCGGCAGCGCCCAGGTTTTGTTATCTTTTTGAAGCTGGGTCAGCGTATTGCCGATGATGTCGTTGCGGTCAAAAGTGGGATCGGTATCCATCAGCGGATCGAGGTTGAGGACCGCACTCAGATCGCCGGTTTGCACGACATTCGTTGACAAGATGATGCAGTCATAATCTGCCGCCAGCGTCGTCAGGTCGGACGATTCGACGGATTCGATATTCACCGCGCCCACCAATGGATCGGCGGCGACAAAATCCGCGATCACCTGATCCCACTGCTGCTGGTTAGGAAGCTGTGAACCCCCCATACGCCCGCCAAAACCCTGGTTGAGCGCGCAGTTCAGCACGATTTCACCTGCTGCCAGGGTGGGTCCGGTGATGGGCGGATTGACGTACAGTGCGACGGTTCCAACACGCGCCTGGGCCGTCTGAACATCACTGACCGCCTGCGCTTCGATGGTTTGCAGGGCGCTGCGGGCGTCACCGCCGTTGCTAGTCATTTCGTTGGCCGCGCTGGTCAGGTAGGATGCATAACGCAGTTCGGAGATCGGCAGCCCGACGGTCAAACCCTGTTCGACCACCGGCAGAATTTCGTCAGGAATATTACGGAAGAAGTTCCCACCGCCCGGTCCACCGCCGCCCGGACCACCGCCCGGCCCAGCGTTATTATTCTGTTCAGCGGTGCTCGCCAGGCTGTAACGCGCCGGATAGAGGCTGAAAGCGTTGGTCGCCAGCTCGGAGCGGGAGGTCAGGAACTTCGCCAGTTCATAGGCCAGTTCGGGGGACTGAGTCCCGGCGCTGACGGCAAAACCTTGCACGGTCAGCCCGGCTTGTCCACCCGGCAGCAGCGAAGCATACCGCACGCTCTCTTCATCATTGTCATTATTGGGGCCGCCGAAACCGCGCTGCGAGAAACTGCGCATCCCGCCGATTTGCAGTGGAATATCTTCTTCGAAGCCGCCGCCCTGGCTTAACACCACGCCATCCTGAACCATTTCGTACCACGTTTGCAGAATACTTTCCAACGCGGGATCGCTGAACGAAGGCGCGTTGGGCATGGTGGCCGCATCGTATACCCCGGCGCTGAGCAAGGATCGCAAAAACAGCGACAGGTTATTGCCGCCCGAATTGGTGGTCATGCCCGGCACAGAGACGGTCCCATCCGCATTGTATTGAGTCAGCACACGCGCCGCGTTAGCGAAATCGTCAATGGTCCAGCGCTCGTTGGGATAAGCCAATCCTACGGCGTCAAACGCGGCAGGATCGTAACTCACCACCAGCACATCGGTGGAGAGCGGCAGCGCCCACACGCCGTTATCCCATTGGTACGACTGCCACACTGCCGGGATGAAATCAGCCGGGTCCAGCGCGGGATCGTTCATCACCAGGGGAGCCAGATCGAGAAAATACCCGGCCTGGGTCGCAGAGACGGTGAGCGAAGTCGGATCGATATATAACACATCCGCCGTGGTGACGGATTCTTCGACGCTGTCCAGGGTGTCATCGATGGCCCCGGCGCCGCCCCCAAAACCGAAAAATGAGGTGTCGGTATAGGTGAGGTAGACCTTCACCCCGGCGTGCTGCGCTTCAAATTCCGCCAGGATTTCAGGAGTCAGCGTATCTTCCCACAAGCTCGGAATGCTGATGATCAGCGGCGTCTCATTTTGAGCAGCGCTGGCCTGTTGGACTGCCACCGGCCCGATGGCCCCTGTCAGCAGGGTGATCACGGCCAGGATCAAGACCAGCCTAAAAAACGTTCGTTGACGGCTCACAAAGTTCCTCCTTCAGTGGGGCGCGCTTGGCGGCGTCGGATGGGCGGACGCGGCTGCACCCTGGATGATCGATGTTTGTTCAGACCTTCGATCCAATCTTGATCCAGGCAAATTACATGGTCCTTACAGTGAAATTACAATCTCGTAATGCGGGAAAATCGACAAAAAAAGCCCTGGCGGGGGTTACTCAGGGCTTTTAGGGGCATAGCTTACGGTGTTGGCTCACCTGTCACTACAACCAGCGCAAAACCATCATAGCCTTTGCTGCCCACTGTCTGGATCGCGGTGGCGCTCACGCGGGGATCGGCGGCGATCAGGTCGTTCAAACGGCGCACGCCTTCTACGCTGGGATCAGCGCCAGAGGTATCCAGCACACCGCCATCGCGCACGACATTGTCCACAATGATCAGGCTGCCACGATGGGCCAGCTTGAGCGCCCAGGCGAAATAATGCGGGTTGTTGGGTTTGTCG
>JACRBK010000534.1 GCA_016234525.1 Chloroflexota bacterium | reverse complement strand
GCGGGTTCGATCACTTTTAATTCAAGCGACGTTTGTTGGCCCTGAATGCGGGCGGTATTCCCCGCCGCGCTGACCGGGAACCAGGTGGAAAACGCCTCTTCGATTTCCAACGGCGATCCGGCAAAACCGAACTCGTCCACCAATTTCACCATCCCGGTATGGGGTTCAAGCTCCAGCGTGCGGCGCGCCTGTGTCAGGGTAGGGAGGTTATAGGCCGTGTGGAAGTCGATCACGGCGGATTTAGACTGATCCCCGCTGTGGCGTTCGACCAGCGTGCCATGAAACTGCTGATGTCCCCCAAACTCTGGGCCAGCCGCCTGCAACTGCCCGCCAATACGCGGAACATGGTGCGAATAGGAATTATTAAAGATGTTTTCGTAACGCTGCTGGCGGAAATAGTCTTTGCTGTATAGGCCGCGTCCGGGATCAGGCAGCAGGCTTTCACCGCCGATATTGAGCACAAACGAAGCCACATCGGTGTGGCTGTGATGCCCGTCATTATGCCCGGCGGTGACAGCCAGTACGGTAGTTTTTCCGCTGGCCGTTCGCCCGACAAATTTCGCTAAACCGGAATCGGGTAGAAAGAAATCCCGTTGTTCTAGCGGGGGGCGAGCTTGGGTCGCATCCCACCAGACGGCATTTCGCACCGAAATAACCATCTTGGCAAAATCGTAGCGGTTAAAAGAACTGGTGCTGCCCAAAGGCGCGAACAAGGCGCGTAATTCATGCACGCCGGTGCGTTCCGCCAGCCGGTTAGCGATGCCAGGAGCCAAAATGGTACGTTCGGTGGAATCACCGAAGTTGATAAAACGATCCGGCGCTACCAGTGACATCCCTAGCGGATAGGCGGCGATGTCGCGCAGGCGAGGCTGCGCCAGCAAATCCAGCGCGCCGCCGCTCAGTTCGCGCAGCAGATCGGCCAGCGTGACGTAATACATCAAGCCGTAATTCCAATAACCCACGCCTTCAATCGATCCGCCGTCGGACTCAAAACCGGTAGCGATATAGGCTTCAAAACCTTCCAGCACGAGCGAAAGCGCTTCGGCCAGGGTTTCGAGATCATTTTCCAGGCGCAGAAAGGCCAGCCCAATCGAACCGTTGCAGACGCCATTCCAATTCAGCGCGCCTTTAAACCACCAGTGATCACGCGCATAGGCCAGATAGGGTTTAAAGATACGGCGTTCGACTTCTTGCCGGATACGCTGCCGCACTTCGGGGGCCAGCTTGTCGCCCACCAGATAGACGGTTTCGGCCAGGATCGCGCCCGTCTCAGCGCAGAACAGGTCAATCGAATCCGGCTCGCGGGTAAGCATGGTGTGGGCGCCCAACGGCCAGGTGCGTGCGCGCGGCGGAATGAGATCCCAATAACCCGGCCCTTGTTCTTCGTGCGCGGGCAGCACCCAACTCGTCTCTTCGCAGATGCTCCACGCCAAATCTTGCACGGCGTCCCGCATCCCGGCATCTCCCATCACCCATTCCAATACCGAACGCGCAAGCTGGGCGCGTTTGTAAAAGTAGGGGATTTGATAACCGTCACGCTGGCCGTTGTGTTCAAACTCGCGGAACAGGGTATAGGTTACCTGGGGAATCTCCGTCACCCCAGGAATCTCGCGCCGCATCGCGTCGAGCATCAGCGGCGTGGTGGGAGACTGGCGAAGCTGCTCACGCAGATCACTGATAGGGGCCGGGGATGCCAGCCATTGTTTTAACTGTGCTTTGGTCGGTCTAGACACGTTTTAGTTAGCTCCAACAAGCGAAAGTTTATCAGCAAAAAAGCACGCCACCCCATGACCGGGTTCGAGTTCGCGCCATTCGGGAATCTGCTGTTTGCAGATGTCCTGAGCATAACGGCAGCGCGGATGGAACGCGCAGCCTGTCGGCGGGTTGGCGGGGTTTGGCACATCCCCGGTCAAGATAATCCGTTCCCGGCTGATGTCCGGGTTGGTGGATGGAACTGCCGACAGCAGCGCCTCAGTATAAGGGTGCAGCGGATGGTGATAGAGCGTTTTAGAATCGGCCAGTTCGACCACACGCCCCAGGTACATCACGGCGACACGATGGCTGATATGCTGGACAACCGACAGATCGTGCGCGATAAACAGGTAGGCCAGTCCTAACTCGGACTGCAAATCTTGCAGCAGATTGACCACCTGGGCCTGCACCGATACATCCAGCGCCGAAACGGGTTCGTCACAGACGATCAACTGGGGGCGCAAGGCCAGCGCGCGCGCAATGCCGATGCGCTGCCGCTGCCCGCCGCTGAAGGCATTGGGATAACGATTCATATGTTCAGGGCGCAGCCCCACCCGGTGCAACAGATCGCCAACTTCGGCTTTGAGGTCTTTGCCGCGTTTGCGGGTGTGGATCACCAGCGGTTCGCTGACAATATCCAGCACGGTCATACGTGGGTTGAGCGAGGCGAACGGGTCCTGAAAAATCATCTGAATTTCATGGCGGTACGCCCGCAGATCATTGTGACTTAGCCGGGCGAAGTCAATCTTATGGCCTCCGCTGGCTCCGTCGGCTTCCTGGCGGTGGCGGATGTGAACCTTCAACTTTTTGAGATTGTCGGTCAGGTTTTCATCTTCATGATAGTTGATCTCACCGGCAGTCGGTTTATAGGCACGCACCACGCAGCGTCCCAGGGTCGTTTTGCCGCAGCCGCTTTCGCCCACCAATCCCAGGGTCTCGCCGCGCTCGATATGAAAACTGACGTCATCCACCGCGCGCACATATCCCACCACCCGCTTGATCAAACCCCGCCGGATGGGAAAATACATCTTAAGATTCTTGATGTCCAGCAGTATATTTCTTTCGTCGATCATTGACCTGCTCCCTGGTATAACGTGCAGCGTACCTGGTGGCCCGGCTCAACTTCGATCAGCGGCACACCTGCCGGGTTGAGGCACGCTTCGGTTTTGGTGGCTGGGCAGCGCGGATAAAACGCACAGCCCTGGGGAACATTAAACGGATCGGGGATCATGCCCGGTATCGGATGCAGGCGTTTGCGGTCGGTGCGTCCCATAGCGGGGACAGACTGCATCAGGCCAACCGTGTAGGGATGAGCCGGGTGTTTGAACAGCGTTCTGCGGTCAGCGATCTCAACGATCTTACCCAGGTACATCACCGCAACACGATCCGCCATCTCATTGATCACCCCTAAATTGTGCGTGATCATGATAATCGCCGCTTGAAAGTCGGTTTGCAGGCGGCGCATCAGGTCAAGAATCTGGGCCTGGATCGTCACATCCAGCGCGGTAGTGGGTTCATCGGCCACCAACACCGAGGGGTTACACACTAGCGCCATGGCGATCATGGCGCGTTGGCGCATCCCGCCTGAATACTGGTGCGGGAAAGAGCGGATAATCTGGCGTGCATTGCCGATCCGTACCGCCGTCAAAACTTCAATTGCGCGCTCTTCGGCCTCTTTTTTGTCAACTTTTTGATGCAACATGATCGTTTCCATGATCTGGTCGCCGATAGTATGCAGCGGCGAAAGTGAGGTCATGGGTTCTTGAAAGATCATCGCGATCTCATTGCCACGAATGTCGCGGATCAGGGCGCCGGAGGGGTCGATTTTAGTCATATCCACGATATCGCCGTTCTGGCGGCGGAACATGATCTCACCCTCGGCGATCTTGGCGACCCGTTTGGGCAGCAAGCGCATAATGCTGTGCGCGGTAACACTTTTGCCACACCCCGACTCGCCAACCAGCCCTAATGTTTCCCCTTTTCGCACGCCGAGCGAG
>JACRBK010000533.1 GCA_016234525.1 Chloroflexota bacterium | reverse complement strand
TGTTCCAGCGGCCCAACCCGTTCCCGCAGAGCATTTATGATAATGTGGCGTTTGGCCCACGCGTGTTGAGCATGGTGGGCAAAGGCGATCTGTCCCAGGTGGTGCAGCAAAGCCTGGAAAGCGCCGGGTTGTGGAACGAAGTCAAACACCGCCTGCGTGCTTCCGCGCTGGACCTCAACCCCGGCCAGCAGCAGCGGTTATGCATCGCGCGCGCCATTGCTGTCAAACCCGAAGTGATCCTGATGGATGAACCCTGTTCCGCGCTGGACCCGGTGGCGACGCTGCATGTGGAACAGTTGATGCGCCAGTTATCCGAACACTACACGATCATCATCGTGACGCACAATATGCAGCAGGCGGCGCGTATCTCTCACCAGACGGGTTTTTTCTGGTTGGGCAAACTGGTGGAGTTCGACTTCACCGAAAAAATCTTCACGTCGCCTGCCGAAGCCCTGACCGAAGCCTATATCACCGGGCGGCGGGGGTAATAGCCCCACCCCTTGATCCCCTCCCCACTGCGCTGCGCTGGTGGAGAGGGGAAAAACTAGGCGCCGCGTACACAAGATGCGCCCCCTTTCTCTGCGCAGCGGGGAAAGGGGGAGCGATGCGCAGCATCGACGGGGGATAGGGGTAAATCTGGGGCGACGCAAGCATCGCCCCTACAAAATCAACGTGGACTGACCAGTAGGGGGATGAGGCTGTTCTAGCGTATTCCAGTAGACCGCCCGGCGAAAGTCCTGTACACTAAGAACACCAATAGGCTGCGCCAGAATGATACTCGCTAAAAGTAGAGGCTAAATGTCACCGCGAGAACAACTAGACCGGAAAATTGTCGAACTCAATACCAGTGTGGTCGCCCTGGGTAAACAGGTAGAAGACCAGCTCAAACAGGCGGTGCAGGCGTTAGAATCCCTTGATGTTGCCTTGAGCCGCCAGGTGATCGCAGCGGATCGCAGCGTCAATGCGGCGCGTTATGCGACCGAGGATGCCTGCTGCCGGGTGATCGCCACCGAACAGCCTGCCGCCCGTGACCTGCGCGCGATTATCGCCGTGCTGAACATTATTGTGGACCTGGAACGGATCGGAGATAAAGCCAAAGATCTGGCCGAAGTCGTGCCGGATGTGCTGAAATCTCCTAACACGCCCCGCCCGCAGGAACTCAAACAAATGGAACATCTGGCGATGGTGATGTTAGGGGAGTGTATGCAGGCGTTTGTGAGCGGTAATGTGGAACTTGCCCGGCAGGCGGCGAACCGTCACCAGGAGATCCACACGCTGTATATGAGCGTGCTGCACCAGACGATTGAATATATGGCCGACGCCAAAAAAGAGAAAAAAGTCACCGCTACCTATGGAATTTTACAGGCCGCGCACCACCTGGAGCGCGTGGGCGATTTGGTGACGAATGTGGCCGAGCGCGTGATTTATATCGCGACGGGCAGCATCGCGGAGATTACCCCCGCCGAGCCGGACCAGCCGTAGAATCGCGCCCGGCGCACCTACCGCTATAAACAAAAATTCCGGCAGGAGCGAGCGATCCTCCTGCCGGAAAGTTTAAATCGGAACCAGAGCCAGTGTCAGCCAGCCATCCGGTCACACGCCTAACGGTGATCGATTGCCCTCAATCCTCCCATCGTCTGTCCTCCATGATCCGCCGGTGATTATTAAACCCTATTCGCGAATTTTCGCGGATTCTGACCATAAAAAAGTCTCCTGACGCGGCCAACGGCCCGCGCGAGATTCGGAGACCTGGGGTAGGAAACAAATGTTAAGCGGCGTTCGCGAATATTCGCGAACCCTGGTAAAATGGTAACAACCTTCCGACCGTTTGTCAAAATTTACAGTCAAAGTTGATAGAGGAGCCGGGTTTTGACCGAGCCAATTTCGCCTAAATCATTGGGCAGTTATATCCGCATGGTGCTGAACGAGCGCGGCATGAGCGCCAATATGCTGGCGCAGGCGTCCGGCGTGGCGGAAAGCACGATCCGCAGCCTGCTCAAACAAGGCGAAGACTTAAGCGCTCCTGGCCCGCACCCGTTGGTGCTGCGCGCCGTGTGTGACGCGCTCGGCCTGGATCATATCCGCATTTTTCAGATGGCGGGGTATATCCCGCTTGAGTACCAACCCGCGCACCTGACCCCCAGCGGGGAATATGTCGGCGTGTGTTTCGACGCGATGACGCCCGATCAACAGGCCATGCTGCTGGGAATGATCGCCTCATTAGATCGCAGCAAACAGCTTCCGCTCGGTGGGAAACAGATGGCCCACCTCGTGCAAGAAGTCGCCCACCTGCGCCAGCAGTACGGCCTGTTTCGTTTTCGCAAGGCTCCGGTGTTAGATGAGATCGGGCGCATCGCCGGAAATTTGCTGCGCCCGAATCTGGAAGAACTCTATTTGGAGCGAACATTTCTGCGGCTGAGCGCGTTGTTTCAAGGGGATGCCGATATGACCATCACGCGCGCACACATCCAACAGGTGATCCATCACGCGAACGCCGCCGCCGTTGTGAATATTTTGCTGCCGCGCAAAGAAATGTATGGCAGCCTGGAAAAACTCTATTGGCTGATTCACCC
>JACRBK010000528.1 GCA_016234525.1 Chloroflexota bacterium | reverse complement strand
GCTGCGATCACTGATGGGGATGTGGTTTTTGTGCAGATGAACAGTTTTGCCGCCGATGAGATCATGCCGTTTATGGACTCGATCAACGCCCACACGGTGATCCCGATGCACTTTTCGCCCAACCCGGACAATCACTATCTTAGCTCGCTGTCGCTAGAGGAATTTCTCGCAGCGGTTCCGGCGGATACGCTGATCGTCGCTGAGGATGACGAGATCGAGATCGTGCCGGATATGCCGGTGCAGATCGTCACGATGACCCATTGGGCGGAATAAGCAGCCGTTTTTTCGGAAGACATTTTGTAGAGATGTCAGGGCGCGGCGCGGCTGCGCCCTCGACGTTTCTACGGAAGTTTTTTTACCGATCAGGTTTAATCGTACACAGCGCCTGCCGGATCTCGCCCAGGTGATAGGCATTGTGCATCAACAACGCCAATGCGCCGCCGACCTCGCCCTCACCTTCCCACGTGTCCATACTCGTCACCAAAGCACGAATCTGCCCATAGGTTTCGCGTAGACGCTGCTGGCTGGCTGCCCATTCCTCTGGGGTCACGGCGCGCACGGTGCGCCAGATTTCCGTCCAGTCCACGCGCGGGCGCTCGCCGCGCACAAAACGCATGGTTACTTCCAGATAAAAACACACATGCGCCACCTGGGCGGCAAGGCTCGCGCAGTTGGCCGAGACAGGGCGGGATGCCTCTTCTGCCGTGATCGTCGCCAGTGTTTCAAACAGAGAGGTTCCCCTATCAAGATACATGCCGTGTACATTTTCAAATGTCTCGTCGAGGGCCGCCAGCATCGCCTCAGTAAAAATGTCTTTGAGTGTTTTTTCAGCCATGTTTCTCTCCTTTAGTTCAACCTCACCAAATTCTAGCACCAAATCCAGCGATTTCAAAACAAATGTTCTAGAAAAAAATCGCTGTTCGCCTGTTTCGACAGCTTGTGTTATCCTGCGCGGAGCAGTGAGGCTGTGCCTCTCTTATCAGACAGGACAAACGATCATGATCACTATTGAACGCGCGACGGTGCAGGATGCGCCTGAAATTTTGGCGCTGCAAAAACTCGCTTATCAGAGCGAAGCCGCGCTCTACAACGATGATTCGATCCCACCCCTGACGCAGACGCTTGAAAACCTGATCGAGCGTTTTCAGATTGAGGTCTGCCTCAAAGCGCTGTTGGATGGGCAGATCGTCGGGTCGGTGCGGGCGTATGAGGAGAACGGAACGTGCTATATCGGGCGGTTGACGGTTCATCCCGACTGCCAGAATCGCGGCATCGGCTCCCGGCTGATGCACGAGATCGAGCGCCATTTTGAATCCGTTCAGCGTTACGAACTGTTTACGGGCGACCGGAGCGAGCGCAACCTGTACCTTTATCAGAAGTTGGGTTATCAGGTTTTTTGCAGCCGCCCTTTAAATGATGTCGTCACGCTGGTCTACCTGGAGAAATTGCCCGCCCGTTCTTAAGCTTGCTCAGTTCGTATCTCCCCACACGGCCCGCTTGATTCGTATTTGCCAGTCAAGAGGGTCGTGTTTATGATCCTATTATCGCCAGACTAAATTTCTATTCTCCTTACCGCATCCCTACATATCAATACAGGAGCAAAGAAACATGGTTAAGAAAATAACGATAATCACCGTGATCATGCTTTTTGTTGTGTTGGCGGGCGCTCCCCTGGCTGCCGCCAAAGAAAAAGGGTGTGAAGGGCTGCCCGATCACGCCGCGCTGCAAGCGGCCCTCGCGGCGGCACGCATGGACAGCAACGGCGGCCTCAACCTCGATATGTGGGCCACCGTTGTGAATCGGGATGGCATTGTCTGTGCCGTCGCGTTCACCGGGGCGGATCGCGGCGATCAATGGCCGGGAAGCCGGGTGATTTCGGCGCAAAAAGCCAATACCGCGAACGCCTTCAGCCTGCCCGGACTGGCCCTCTCGACTGCCAATCTTTTTTCAGCGGTTCAGCCCGGCGGGAGTTTGTTCGGATTGCAGGAAAGTAACCCGGTCGATACCGGAGTCGCTTATGGCGGTGACGCGGAGCAGTTCGGCCAGCCGGATGATCCGATGGTCGGCCACCGCATCGGCGGGGTGAATGTGTTCGGCGGCGGGCTGGCGCTCTACGGCGCGGACGGAACGCTGCTCGGCGGAATCGGAGTCAGCGGCGATACGTCGTGCGCCGATCACAATATCGCCTGGAAAACGCGCGATGCCCTGGGCTTAGATCTGGTTCCGGCGGGTGTCAGCGCCACGGGCGATGATAATATTATCTTCGACATTGCCAGTGGCGTGAGCGCGGGCGGATTTGGGCATCCGGTCTGTTCGGCAGACGCTCAATCCATCGGTGAGGCGCTGCCTACGTCCCACCCCATCGGGTCGTAATCCCTTTTTAGTGCGTGACTGCTGTCAACTTTAGAGCGGCCTCACCCCCTACCCCCTCTCCAACTCGGTTGGAGAGGGGACCGCCGCTGGCTGACATTTGGTTAAGAGCGCTGCACACTCGCCTTTCCCTTACCGCAAATATTTTTCCGTTCCTTCCCGGCTGGCTATAATCCCGCCGGTCATGGAGTGATCTTCCGCAGCGAACCGGCCTGACCTTGTGTAACAAATTGCGCCCGTCGTCCGATAAACTCCTATACAGACCCGCACACACAATGAAGGAGTCATCAGCATGATCGTCGGCATGGATTTCGGCACGACCAATTCGGGCATGTCGTATTACGACGGGCGCAAACTGGCGCTGATCCCGCTGGACCCCGCGAGCGAAAACCCCCTGGTGACGCGCACGGCGCTGTATATCACCAACCAGAAGCGAGTCTACATGGGGCGCGGCGCGATCAATACCTATTATGAGCAGAACCTCAATCGTAAGGTGAAATATCAACGCGTGTGGGTGGGCGAAGTGACGATGACATTCGCGGAACTGCCCGAATTTGTGCGCGATCTGTACATCGATAAAGACGTACTTTCACCGGGGCGGCTGTTTGTCTCTTTCAAAACCAGCCTGCGCTCGCCGGAATATATCGGGACCGTGGTCGGGACGCATTTTTACTTCATCGAAGATATTGTCGCGCTGTACCTCTATCTCACCAAACGCCGCGCCGAAGAATATCTAAAGACCGAACTCAGCCGCATCGTTTTGGGGCGGCCCGTGCGTTTTTCCACCGATCCGCAGCAGGATTCACTGGCGGCGCAGCGGTTGACCCATGCGGCCTTTCGCGCCGGATACGAAGAAGTGTATTTACAGTACGAGCCGATTGCGGCTGCGTACTACTACGAATCCGGCATCAACCGCCCGGAAAACGTGATGATCTTCGACTTCGGCGGCGGGACGCTGGACATCAGCATTGCACGGCTGGGCGATCCGAAAAACCGGGAGATTCTGGCGAATGGTGGTATCCCTATCGCGGGGGATGTGTTCGATCAAAAGCTGGTGCGCGCCAAACTGCCGCAGCACTTCGGCGAAGGATCATCCTACCGGGCGGATAATGGCACGCCGCGCCCTGTCCCGATCCACTATTACGACTCGTTTGGCGACTGGCAGGAAATGCTCGAACTCAACAAGCCGCACATGCTGGATGTACTGCGGCATCTCGAACCGACAGCCAGCGCCCGGCGACAGATTCGTATGTTGATCGACCTGATTTCGAGCAGTTACAGTCTGCGTATGTTCGACGTGGTCGAAGCGGCCAAACGCGAACTTTCTAACCTGAAAAATGCCGTGATCAACCTGGAAGGGCCGGGGTTTCGCGTGCGTGATCTGGTGACTCGCGCCGAATTTGACCGGCTGATCCAGGAAGAAACCCGCGCCATCGAGGATTTGCTCGACAGTGTGATCGCGCAGGCGGGATTAGCGCCAGATCAGATTCAGGCCGTCGTGCGCACGGGTGGATCGGCGCAGATTCCTGTCTTTATCGAGATGCTTCAGCAGCGCTTTGGCAAAGATCGTGTGCGCAGCATCGACACGTTCAGCAGTGTTACCTCCGGCCTGGGCATTATCGGGCATAATATCGAGCGCGGCGAAACTGAGGCGCGCGTCTACCGCCGCAGCGAGTGGAGCGCCGCCAATCAGGTACGCACAGGCAGCCGGGCCGGAATCCCCCCGGTCGACCTGGACCTGCTCAAGCGTATGGTAGACGCCCAGGAGACTCGCCCTGACGAGGATCAATCCGGGCCGCGCCTGTTGTGCATCACCACCACGAATGATGTGCTCGCGTCGATGCCGCTGCCCCACGATTGGCTGAACCCCATCGACCAGGAAACAGCAGACAGCGCCCCTGTTGAGACGGTTATCTCACTAAAAGAGATCGGCCTGGACCATCTCCGCTCCGGCCTGATGCTCGCCGCCCTGCCGGAGTCAAAACTGGTGCTGGCGACTTCGGAATTCCGGCTGTTGGTCAAGACCGCGCAGGAACTCGCTAACCTGGGCGAGATGAATCTCAACCTGACCGATACCGATTCGCTGCATACCGATGACTTTGGGTCGGAGACGGTGCGCGCCCTGGTGACGTGGCCGGAACTGCACGCGGCGCAGCGTCTCGCGCTGGTGGCGAGCAGCGGTCAGGTAAAAGTCATGCCCGCCGAGGCGCTGCTGCACAACATCGACCAGCCGCAGCCCTACCAGCTTGAGCGGATGCCGGGTTATCCGGTGGCGCTGATCCCGGCGGATAACGGCGGCGAAGTAGTGTTGATCACCAGCAGCGGTGGCGCGGCGCGCATCGAGGCCCAGTCGTTGATCTTGGGGACGCGGCGGCTGCTCAAACTGCGCCAGGGAGAGACCGTGATCCGCGCGTTTTACCTGGCCCACCCCGATGAAATTCTGTTGGTCGTCGCAAATGGTCATGCGAAACGGCTGCATACGCGCACCCTGCCGTTTGCCACCGGGACCGATATCACCGCCCGAACGATCCTGAAACACGAGCCGCGCGCCCTGATCGTTCGCCAGCCGGACGCGGCACTGTGGGCCGTGACCGGGCGACGCCTCTGCCCCATCCTCTTTGATGCTGCCCCGCTCGACGGCTCTCCTGCCCCACGCCTGCACCCGATCCTCAAACTGTACAAAGGTGAGGAGATCCTCGGATTGATCTATTGATTTTGCGCTGATTTTGCGCGCTCCCGCAGTGGGTGTGCTACAATAGCCCGTTATGCGCCGTATCTTAATATTACTTGTCCTTCTGTTAGGGGCAGCCCTGTTTGCCCTGACCCCTGTGCTGCCGCCCGGACTGGCCCAGGAAATTACCCTTATCCCCAGCCCAACCCGGCGACCATCATCCGACGCGCTCACCCCGACGAGCGATTCGCAGGCATTCGGATTGCAGACGAGCGGGCTACCTGTGATCGGTCTGCCGTTTGGTGAAACGTTCAGCACGAATATGAACTGGACTGCTGCTGGGGCCTGGTCGTATGACAGCGAAACCGCCTATGATGGCGGCGGCTGGCGGCTGGACGGATCGCTGCGCGAACAGGTCAGCACCCTGACCAGCGTCTCCCGGCTCGATCTGAGCGGGGCGCTCGATGCGCAGCTTATTTTTCGGCAGCGGGGCAATATGCCCCCCAGCGATCTGTTAGCGGTTGATCTCAGCCTGGACGGGGGAAATACCTGGCTGATGGTCGATCAACAGATCGGGGTAGAAATGAAAATCCCCGAACCGGACCCCGAAACAGAGATAGTGGTCGGGACCGGAACTGAGGCAGAAACCGAAATCGAGGAATGGGACCTGCATATTGTAGACCTCGCGCCTTACCGGGGACAGGTGATCCAACTGCGTTTTCGCGCGCTTACCGGGATCGATGTGACCGGAAATGACCCCACGCTGTACACTTATTCGATAGATAACCTGTCGATTCAGTATTATGTCCTGCCGCCTGAATTTGTTGCCATCGACACCGGGCCGCGTACCCTGATGGGGCTGCATCTTATCGTTGGCACACGCCGCGAGCCGGTGATCGAGCTGGCGCGACGGCTCGTCACTATCGGCTGGCCGTTGGGAACGCTCAAGGGGACCACCGGGACCGAGTCGATTCTGAACGAAGTCGCGGCAATTTCTCCACAAACGATCATTGTGTACCGCTCGCTGCTTACCCCGCTCGGCGCGCGCGACTGCCCAAACAGCTCTAACGATCCCACTGCCGAAGCACAGCTCTGGATCGCCGGGCTGCAATCGTCGTGGATGCAGGTGCAGGCGGATTATTATGAGCTGATGAACGAGTGTAATCCCCCGGTAGAGTGGTTGATCCCGTTCACGCGCGAAGCCATGTCCATCGCCGCCGGGCGCGGCCAATGTCTGCTAGTCTTTTCGTTCGCTACCGGCAATCCCGAACCCGGCGCGTTTGCCCAACTGATGCCCGTCTTTGAATATGCGCTGGAACATCCCTGCCAGCCGGGGCGTTATCATGGGATCGCGCTGCATTCTTACGGTTATTATCCGGGGACGCTGGTATCGGAATCCGGGCTGGCGTTCGGCTTCCGCCACCGAATGCTGATGCTGCCCATCCTTCAGCAGAAGCCCGAAGCGATCCAGATTCCACTCTACATCACCGAAGCGGGCGCGGGCGATGGTCGGGCGCGGTTTAGATGCGAAGACGTGACCCGCGACGTGATCCAATATACGGCACAGCTTGGTTATGATCCTTATGTGCGCGGTTTTCACCTGTGGACGTTAGGGCCGGACGGCAGTGATCAACCCTGGGCTGATGTGACCTCCTGCCTGTCCATGATCGGTGATGCGCTGGTCGGTTATTATTCGGGACGGTAAAGTCATTCAAACTAAAATGGCGCGTTGTAGGCTCTTAACGGTAAAATGCGGATGTTCAAGGCCACCCGGCTAACACACATGTGAGGCAAACTCATGTCGCAAATACGGCAGGATTTTCTGCGATCTCTCGAAGCCGCCAGTGTCGGCTTATGCCTGGTCCAGTCGGTACGTTTTCTCTATGCGACGCTGTATGCGCGGGCCAGCAGCGCCGACCTGGCGCAGCGCGTCCCGAACTTTGAGTCGCTGCGCAGCGTGCCGGGCGTAGTAGAGATCAGCACCATCCAGGGGGAGATCGTCACCCTTGTGGCGCTGCTGCTGCTGCCGCTGCTGGCGTTGATCATCGGGCGCTGGCGGGCCAGCCTGCCGCTGGCGGTGATGTTGGTCGCGCTGGGGCGCTCGATGGCGCTGCAAACCGCCGATTTCGCCATCCCAGGGGCAGCATTAGCCGCCGGGGCCGGGCTGTTGTATCTGGCGCTGATCATCATCCGCCGTCCGGCATTTTTCCCAAGTGTGCTGCTGCTCGGTTTCGGAGCCGATCAGTTGATCCGCACCGCCAGCGATACCGCCGATTATTCGTGGCAAAATGAATACATCGTCCGGTTCGGGGATCGTTTTGACCTGGAAATGGGGATTCTGATCTCGCTGGCGACGATTACCCTGATTCTGATCTCGATCCTGACGTGGTATGTCGAACGTTACACCGCCGAAATCGAACGCCGCCAGGAAGGATACGCGCCGCCGCTGGGCGGGCAGATGAATGTCTGGGGCGGGCTGGGCCTGGGCGGGATTCTCTATTTGGAATTCACCCTGTTAGGGCTGCCGAACGCTGTCGCGCATTGGTCCGGGGCCGATTACGCCGGGCTGGTTCCCTGGTTGATGGCGGCTACCTTGCTGCCGCTGGTGCCGGAGGTGCGCGAACAAACCAAACGATTCGCGGGCATGTTCGACGGGGCATGGCGCGGCTGGCTGTGGGTATTGATGCTCGGCCTGCTGCTGGTCACAGGCCGCCGTTATGACGGGCTGTTAGCCGGAATGGCGCTGGTTTTTGCACAATTTATGGTCGGGTTAACACTGTGGTGGGTCGTCCAGACCGGGCTGCCGCGCCGCAACGTGACTGGAATCGCTATTCTGATGGGCGTGATCGGTTTCGCCGCGCTGGCCGTGGGCGATTATTTCACCTACGATTACGCCTACGTGCGCGACCTGAATGATCCCTATCAGAACGTGGACAATGTGCTGCGCTCGTTCCGCGATATGGGCTTAGGGCTGACCCTGATCGCGGCGCTGCTGCTCTCGATCCCAATGATTCTGACGCGCAAACGGATTCCCTGGCGCGGCGGGCAGGCGCTCTATACGCTCGCCACGCTGGTACTGATTCTGGGCGTGAGTTTCGCCGGGGCCAACTTTTCGGTGGAGCATGTCGTGCGCCGCCCAATCAACCCCGATTGTTTGCGCGTGGCAACCTTCAATATTCATGGGGGGTATTCGCAGTATTTTGATCCCAACCTGGAGCGCGTCGCCTCGCTGATCGAACTCAACGGGGCGGACGTGGCGCTGCTGCAAGAAGTCGATACGGGGCGCATGGCGAGTTTTGGCGTCGATCAGGCGTTGTGGCTGGCGCGCCGTCTGAATATGGAATGGACGTTTTTCCCGCAGAACGAATCCTTACAGGGGATCGCAGTGTTGAGCCGCGTGCCGATTGCCGAATCGTTTGGGCTGCAACTGCCCAGCGAGGGCAACCAGGCTGCCGCGCAGCATGTCGTCCTCGACCCCGAACGATTGGTCGCCGATCCGCTTGCGGCGGGACTGGGCAATATCCACGTCTATAACGCCTGGTTGGGCTTCCGCGAGGCGCAGCGCGACGGCCTGCCGGTCCCTGAAGGCGAACAGGATCAAAATATCCAGATGCGGACCTTGCTCGACTGGATCGCCGCGCAGCACGCGCCCGCCTGGGCTGACCGGGTGATTCTGGGCGGCACATTCAACTTCCCGCCGGAATCGCCGTTGTATACCGTGCTGCG
>JACRBK010000530.1 GCA_016234525.1 Chloroflexota bacterium | reverse complement strand
GTGTTAAACCGGGCGGTTGAAACAACCCAGTCACATACCGGGATGCTGCTGCTGCGCACCGAAGGCAGCGACGCCCCGCCGAGTCTGGTGGCGCATCGCGGGTTTAAGCCGGGACTGTTTGATCGCGTCAGCCCCTTCGTGGAGACCGTCGCGCAAACCTACCGGACAGGGATGCCTACCGTAGTGGCCGATGTTGCCGAGAAGCCGGACTGTACCGCGTTGGATGAAAATACGCGCTCACTGTTGATCGTTCCAATTGTGCGCGCAGACGAAGTCTTGGGTGTTATTTCGCTGGGGAGCAGCCGGATAAACGACTACAGTCCCGACGAACTTTCGTTTGTCACCCAACTGGCGACACAAGCCCGCATTGCGATTGATAACGCCCGCTTGTTCCGGCGGATCGAAATCGCTCGTGATCGCCTGCAAGTCATTCTTGACAGTATGAAAGAAGCGGTGATTCTGCTCGAAGCCGAAGGTTGGATCACTCTGGCAAACCCGCGTGTCGAGCGGCTGTTAGGCATGGATTCGCTCCGCATCATTAAGGCACCCGTCGTTGAATTGATAGCCGATCCCGCCATAAAATTGGCTGAGCGATTGGGGTTCACCCCCGAAGCCTTGTTAAATGCGCTTAAATCCTTGTCCGAGGGGCATTGGGAAGAATCATCCAGCGATGGCAGGCGTATTACCTTCCAACTGGTCACCCCCGCCAAGAAACGGTTTCTGGACCGGACAAATGCCCCGGTGCGCAATGAAACCGGGCGCGTGATCGGCCTGTTGATGGTCTTTACCGATGTTACTGAAGAACATGAGTTAGCTCAGGCTCGTGAAGACCTGGGCAGCATGATCGTTCACGATCTGCGCGGCCCCTTGACGGCTGTTACCACCAGCTTGAAGTTACTGAACGAGGTCGGGACGGGGGATGATGCGGTTGGGCGAATGATCCGGCAGACCACCGAAATTTCTTCTCGCGCTATCCGTAAACTGCTCAACCTGGTGGACTCGCTGCTGGATATTTCTAAACTTGAAAGCGGCATATTTAAGTTAGAGCGTGAACTGAGCAAGTTTGATCCCTTGTGTTTGGCAGTGGTAGACGAATTATCGCCGTTGGCTCAGGAACTCGATGTTAAGATCGAGGTCAAGATTTCAGAGAATGACTCGTATCTGAATATTGATGGCGAAAAGATTGAGCGTGTCGTACTCAATTTAGTGGACAACGCGATCAAGTTTACTCCTTCCGGCGGGCAGGTGATCATTGCCACCTATGCGCCCGGAACGGCAGGCGCTCCAATGGGATTCATTCGCGCGGAGGTACGTGATACTGGGCCGGGGATTCCTGATGATCAAAAAGAACGGCTGTTTGATCGTTTTGCCCAAATTGATGGTCAGCGCGGACGACGGCGCGGGACCGGGTTGGGCCTGACCTTCTGCCGGTTGGCCATAGAGGCGCACGGCGGGCAGATCTGGATCGAGGATAATGCTCAGGGTGGCGCGGTCTTTGTTTTTACGCTGCCAGTAGCCGACATAACGTCGCTTGATCTGGATGAATAGCCGATCTCAGCCTGAGGTGCGTAAGGCTTGAATCAACGCGCGCATCAGGTCAGTGGCCGTCAATACACCGACCAGTTGATCGTTTTCCAAAACCGGCACACCGCCGATTTTGTGCGCCAGCATTAACTCGGCGGCGTCTTCGAGCGGAGTATCGGGCGTAACACAGGTTGGTTGGGCTGTCATACAGGCCGCGACCAGGGTGTTTTCGAGCAGCAGGTCATCCTGCCAGCGTTCACGCATTACCAGCGGGGAATGCATCGCCAGCCGCAGATCACGATCGGTGATAATGCCACAGACTTTCCCGGTTTCATCTACAACGGGCAGGCGGCGGCAGTGAGCGGCAGTCATACGATCTTTGACCGTGTGTAGATTATCTTCGGGTTGTACGGTGATCGGGTGAGGAGTCATCACATCACGCACCAGCATAATTTATTCTCCTGAAGTTTTTACTAGCGCAGTACGCTCCGGTAAACGGCCAGGGTTTCGCGGGCGGCACGCTCCCACGAAAAACGTGCAGCGCGCTCTGGCCCAGCAGCGGCCATTTCGGCCCGCAGGCGTTCATCGGCCAACACCCCACCGATTACGTTCGTCATATGATCCACATCATGCGGATTAAAGTAGTGAGGAATGTCCGCGCCCAGTTCGGGCATACTGGATTCCCGGCTGCTGACGACCGGCACACCGCAGGCCATCGCCTCTAACACGGGCAGCCCGGCTCCCTCATAGACCGACGCCATAACATACAGCATCGCGGCGCGAAAAAATGCCGGTAAATCTTCATCGGGAACATAACCGGGAAAATGAATTACGTCTTGCAGGTGAAGTTCCTGGATTCGACTGAAAAATTCTTCATACAACCACCCTTTCGCGCCGACGACGACCAGATGCAGACGCGGATCGTCACGACGCAGGCGGGCGAGACTCTCAGCTAAGCGGCTTAAATTCTTGCGTGGCTCGATGGTTCCCACTGACAGCAAAAAACGTTCCGGGAGGTTGTATTTAGCCCGTACCCGCGCTACATCTTCCGGCGAGGAGATGTGGAAGTGAGGCGCGGCGGCTTCGTGGACGACGGTGATTTTGTGATCCGGTGTGCCATAATAACGAATCAGGTCGTTTTTGGTCGCCTGGGATACCGCGATAATGGCATCAGCCCGGCGTACATAAAGCGGCATCGCCACATTCAAATACCAATAATTCAGGCGTTTGTGATGCTGCGGAAACAGCTTAAAAATCAAGTCATGAACCGTCAAAACAGTGGGCGCACCGTGCAGCGGCAGCAGCAGGTGTTCGGTAGCGTGGAACAAAGTGGCGCCAGGAGTCAGCGGCTTAAATGACAGCCGCATCATCTGGCCCAACAACACCGCCATGCGCCAGGGTTTGTATCCCAGCCGGATCGAGTGTTGGGGAATCCCTGCCCATTCAGGGAAACGCTGTGCCTGGGCTGTCCGGTTATAAAACAGCGTGGGCGGCGGGTCCATTTGCCGAATCAAAGCTTGAGTCAGTGAACGAGTATAACGACCCAAACCAGCCCGGCTGTTGATCGCCGCCGACACGTCAATATAAATGGTCACAGAAATTCCCCCTACTCCTGATTTTTGGTTCGCGGCTGGCGTAACACCGCCCACACAAAACGCGGAATGCGCAGCATCCTTCGCCAACGCCAGGGTTCTTTGTACAGCCTGTAGAGCCATTCGAGGGCGATCCGGCGCATCCAACGCGGCGCGCGCGGCACAACCCCGGCGATAAAATCGAACGTCCCTCCGACCCCCATCGCTACCCGCACTTCGAGCCGTGCTTGGTTACGGGCGATCCATTGATCCTGGCGCGGCGCGCCGTAGGCTACCAAGAGAATATCCGCGCCGCTGGTGTTCACTCTGGTGATAATCTCGGCCTCTTCTTCAACTGCCGGGCTGCCCGCATATGTTCCCGCGATCTTTAATCCTGGATACGACTCGACCAGCTTCGCCGCTGCTTTTTCCGCAACTCCCGGCGCCGCGCCAAGCAAGAATAATTTCCAGCCTTTGCGGGCGGCGCGCTCAGCGATCAGTGGCACACCATCTGATCCGGTCACACGTTCTGGCAAAGGTCGCCCCAGGTAACGCGCCGCGAACAACAGCCCTATGCCATCCGCCGCACAGAGATCAGCGGAACGCAGCACGCGCATAAAATCAGGATTATCCTGGGCGATCATGACAAATTCCGGGCTGACAGTGCATATCTGGTACAGACGATCCCCCTGGCGAATCCACCCCGCGATAGTTTCTAACAGGCTGTCAAACGTCGCCGGATCCACCGGGACACCGAGAATATGCAGGCGTGAATCAATGATCATAACCACTTCGATCTATCAGTCATTTTCATGTTCCGCATTGTACTGCAAAATGGGATTTAGGCGAATGGGGATCGGTCCAAAATGGCGGGAAACATAACCCCGCCTGTATGGCTGTTTTTTTCAGCAGGGGCAGGCGGGGTATAGACTTCAAAAAGGACTTAGCTAATGAGCAGCGATTATTGCGGCGGCGGCATCTCGATTGCCGGTGAGCAGCGCGTCAAATGCGGTATCTAATTGCGTATTGACTTCCACATCTCCGGCAGACGTCTTCCTCAATTTGAACAATTGCAGCGGAAGCCGCAGGTCGTCGGCAGTAAAAGGAAGATCACCGGCAGCCTGTCGCGTGGTCTGCACTATTTCAAGATACTGGTAGCCGAATTCTTCAGTTGGCTCAATGTTCGTGCCTTCTCCATAATCATTCCAGGTGATCAGTTGAATGACATCGGGGTTTTGATCGAGCGCCATTTGCAGGGTAAACCGGAACGTCTCTCCCTGTTCTGCATCGAGATACCCATAACTGGCTCTGACACCCGCTTCTTGATAGATGTCATGAAAACCCGGAAATGCGCCCCCGACAATGTATTCCCAGCGGCCCGCTTTGCGATAAAACGGCTCCAGGTACGCTTCTAACGCGGCTTGATTCATTGTGATGCCAAACATGGGCGGCCAGGGATAACTTGACAGCGAACCGGATACCATGTGTTTATCCAGGGTCACCAGGCCAGGGGGTGTTTCCAGTACAGAAAACAGGTTTTCCCAGTCGGTCGAGCTTTTGAAATACTGTGGCCCAAAAGTGAAAAGGACCGGGCTGCCATCCACTTTCAGGTAAGCATCATCGCTGAACCAATGAGTTTGCATATACTGCATCACTTCTTGACCGTGAGCGCGGGCGGTTTCGGCAGTCAGACGATTGGCGTCTACCATGTGTCCAATGGACTGGTCTTCATAACAGATCACAAAGAGCAACCCGGCTTTTTTGACATATTCGAACAGTTTTCCCGTACTCTCATTCAGCGCGGCGTAATCTCGAAAATTCTCCATGCCGTACCAGTCCACGATCACGCCATCAATCCCGCTGAGTTTCATCAACAAAACCTGATATTCCAGCAGGGCATCATCGTTGGAATCATATGGCCCGGTCAGGGGGGTGAAATGTGAGGCAATCTGCGGGCGGCCCTTTTCGTCAGTTTGTGACGGATCAAAATGATCCATTGTCCAATGCCAGCCCCACTGCCCGCTTATCTCTGGGGTTTGATACCAGGGCATGTAATGGGCCAACAGCAGCGGGCGTTCTTGTGTGTCTGCCTGAATGGGTTGAATATGGGTTGTCATCGCCTGCCACCCAAGAATCAAAGTGATCACCAGGATGCAGACGATTCTTTTTAGCGGTCTTTGTTTTGTTCCCATGATTACCTCTGCGGGCCGCTTATGCAGCCTATGGTGTTTTCTCCTGGCAGCTTTCGATGACCGTCAGCACGTTAAAATAGTCAATCTGAGCGCGCCATTGGGTAGGGTGGACCCGTTCAGCATAGGCCCCTTGCCGCCATACGTTTACGGGTGGAATATGCGCGACAAACCGAGGGAGCACTCCACTCGCATAATTGGACATTTGAACGTTGCCAAAATGGAGATAAATGTCGCTGTAACGATACGAAATTCGCTCATCCTCATTATTATTCCACAGAATCATCAGAGCGGGGTGTTGGGTATCACTGACATAGTGTAAGCCCGCTTCGCAGACAATTTCAAACAGGGCGCGCGCTTGCGACTGCGTCATGGTGATGATGTAGGGCGCGAGGTAGGCCGGATCGTTCAGGAGTATGTCAAGCTCAGCCGCTAATCGGTTGCGCACCCCGTTATGCAGTTTAAAAAAGCGGAGCATGTGCAGCAGGGTTTCGCGTTTGCGGCTGCGATGAAAGCGCAGATCAGATTCGCTGTACAAGACGATTTGCAGCCCCGAAGTTATCCCCAATTGAATTCCCGAAACGATGAACGTTTCAGTCTCAGAATCGTAGAACGTGTCAGCGGCGATCTTTTTACCATTAACAGCGGCGCTAAGCTGCGCACTGGCTTTGACACCGTGAATATAGAGGTGAAGATCGCGTTCAGCGGGGATAAGGTGCGTATCGCCGGTTGGAGGAGCCGCTGTAAATTCGAGCCGGTTTCCCAACCATGTTTGCGCAAACACAGTCTGGCAGTATTGACCGTCACGGTAGTGAGTTGATTCGCCATCATCCTCGTACAATGTGAAGGTGTTATCCGCGCCCGCAAAGACGTGAATGTGAAGTTCCTCAGGGTTATTGACTCCACCCCAGCCCACTTTAGGACCGAGCGGCACAATCGCCCCGGCTTTGGCAAAGAGGGGAATATCGGCTAATTTGCCATAAATGGC
>JACRBK010000524.1 GCA_016234525.1 Chloroflexota bacterium | reverse complement strand
CGCAGGCGCCGGAGGCATGGCAGCAGGAACGCGCAGAGGTTCGGGCTTTTTGATCAGATACGCGACTTCGCCCATCAGATCAATGATCTGATCCGCCGCGCGCCGTCCAAACAGGTTAACCGCCCCAAAGGGACGGCTCGTACCGTCGAAAATCAAACACATAAAATAGTGGATGCCCAGCGCCAATCCAAAAATATCCAGGCGCTCGCCATCGTAATAGTGCATGGTCCAGGCATTACCGCCGATTAGTGAACCCATCTCTGCCGAATGTGAAAAAGAGTCCCCGACCATCACGGCCAGTTTTTCTTGATCCACATATCCTGTAGCTCCCTGGGCAATCAACACCCGCCCAGTACGGTCGGCCAGGATAACGCCCATCGCACCGACATCACGCATCAACGAAGAAACAATATCAGACATATCGTTGACGTTAATCGCGGGGACAGGTCCTAAATCGAGTTCAGGACGGACACTACTGCTGGTGGTCGTGCGTTCCTCGGCCAGCACCACTTCCTCGCCGTCAAGCGCAATGCGCAGACCACGCAGAAACTGCTCGGCCACCGGACGAATAAAATATTGGAAGGGAGCTTGTTCCAGCGATTTTTTGTCCGGGATAGGATCACCCTCATCCGCGAGCACAATCACCGAAGTTCCTAACGACTCGCGGCTGATATGCGTGGCAAATTCAACCCCGTCTGTAGAGTCCAGGCGATAAGTCGTAACCACCAGGGCAGTTTTGGAGCGCAGAATCTCTTCCAGGGCATCCTCAGCCGTCGGAACTTCGACCATAATACACGGGCGGTTGAGAAGCACCATTGCGCCGTGAAGAATCCGAGCGATGGCATAAGAGGGATCAACAACGACAATGCGTGGGACCGAGGACATGGCTCAATTACCTGTTTATGGCTGACAAATGACCGACCGACAACACAATCTCATTATATCCGGTTTGCGCCCAACTGAGAATCAGCCTGTAGTCACAGACTCCTACAACATATCCTAACAAATTTAATCGCAGGCGCAACTGGGAAAAGACGGTTGATGTCCTTATACCCCTATGACAAAAATCTAAAATCACAAAAAATTCATAATTCCAGCCAACTCTTCTCTATCTGTTGTACCACAATTTTTCACAAGTGGATATAATGGGAACACACGATATGGTATAATCAAAACGCCTAGACAGCACGCCGGGCCTAAACGGGAAAGGATTTCATTCTATGGCGAAATCACGAACAGAATTAATGGTTGATCGCCTGCGCGATCTGCAAACTGGAACCCCTGACATCGAAGCCTCGGCGGTTGTCAGCGTTGACGGGTTGATTATGGCGTCATCGCTTCCGGTGAGTGTGGAAGAAGATCGCGTGTCGGCGATGTCAGCCGCGATGCTTTCGCTCGGTGAACGAATTTCAACCGAATTGGGACGTGGTATGTTGGATCAAGTCTATGTGCGTGGTGACCACGGGTTTGTCATTCTCATGTCCGTCGGGGATGAAGCCGTACTCACGGCCCTGGTTCGTGACGCCGCCAAGCTGGGGCTTGTTTTTCTGGATATGAAACGGGCAGCGAATGATCTTGGGAAATTGGTCTAGGCAATATCTGTACCGAAAACGGTATACATTCCACAAAGGGATCATACAAGCAGCGGGGAGCAAGGCAGCTAGTGCCTTCGTCTCCCCGCCGCTCTTTTTATAAGCATAAGGGAGTAGAAGTCAGCACCATGCCAAAGTACATCTTCTGCACAGGGGGCGTCGTAAGCTCGGTCGGGAAGGGCGTTACCGCAGCCGCTATTGGCCGCATTCTTAAAGCGCGTGGGGTAAAAGTCGCTATTCAAAAACTGGACCCCTATTTGAACGTTGATCCGGGCACAATGAGTCCCTACCAACACGGCGAGGTTTTTGTCACTGCCGACGGCGCCGAAACCGATCTGGATCTGGGTCATTATGAACGATTCATCGATAATGACCTGGACCGCACCTGCAATGTAACCACCGGGCAGATTTATTCTGAGGTGATCAACAAAGAACGGCGCGGCGACTACCTGGGCGGCACGATCCAGGTTATTCCACACATTACCAACGAGATCAAACGCCGGATCGGATTAGTTGGCCAAAACACGGACGCCGATGTGGTGATTGTGGAAGTCGGCGGCACCGTTGGGGATATTGAGGGGCAACCGTTTCTCGAAGCGCTGCGCCAACTGCGTACCGATGTCGGGCGCGATAACACTCTGTATGTGCATGTCACCTTTCTGCCGCATATCGGGGCAACGGGCGAACTAAAAACCAAACCCACACAGCACAGCGTCCGCGAACTGCGCAGCATCGGCATCCAACCCCAAGTGATCGTCGCCCGCGCCGATGCCCCGGTCAGCCAGGATTTACAGGGAAAAATCGCCTTGTTCTGCGACGTAGACAGCCGCGCCGTGATCCCGCTCGAAACGACCGATAACATCTATGCAGTGCCGCTGATCCTGGAAGACTGCGGGCTGGGTGAATATGTTGTCGAAAAACTCCAGTTAGGTGTTCAACACGCCCCCGAGCTGAGCGAATGGCGCGAGATGGTAGGACAAATGCGGCAGGTGAACACCCCGGTACGCATCGCTATCGTGGGCAAATATGTTGAATTGCACGATGCCTATATGAGCGTCAAAGAGGCATTATCCCATGCCGCTGTTTATCATAATCACAAACTGGAGATCGAATGGATCTATTCCGGCGACCTGGAAAAAGGCAAGGGGTGGAATCTATTAGAGCAGGTTAATGGGATCGTTGTCCCTGGCGGATTTGGAGACCGGGGTATCGAGGGCAAGATATTGACCGCCCAATTTGCCCGCACCCGCAAAGTGCCTTACCTGGGTCTATGCCTGGGAATGCAGGTGATGTGCGTTGAATTCACCCGGAATGTGCTGGGCCTGGAAGAAGCGAACAGCACCGAGTTTGAAACCTCGTGTAAACACCCGGTGATTGACTTGATGCCGGATCAGCTTCATGTCTCCAATATGGGGGGAACTATGCGGCTTGGTTCGTATCCGTGCGTGTTGACCCCTGGAACCAAAGCCGCCGCCGCTTATCAGGCCGAAGTAGTGCATGAGCGCCACCGCCATCGCTTCGAATTTAGCAACCGTTACCGCGAAATGTTCGAGGCTGCCGGAGCGTGTTTCAGCGGCATCAGCCCGGATGGCCGGTTGGTCGAAATCACCGAACTGGTTGATCACCCATTTATGCTTGGCAGCCAGTTCCATCCCGAATTTTTGAGCCGCCCCAATCGCCCGCATCCCCTGTTCCGCGATTTTATTCAGGCAGCGACTCAGTTTGAACCGGCAGATCAGCCGACCCTTCAATTTGACGCGGAGATTTGATCTATGACCCTTTCCGACTTTATCCGCGCCATGCCCAAAGCGGAACTCCATGTCCATCTCGAAGGCACGATCCAGCCGGCCACTCTGCTCGATCTGGCCCACAAGCACGGGGTTAAACTGCCAGCCGCTACGGTAGAGGAACTGCAAGCGTGGTATACCTTCCGGGATTTTAACCACTTTATCGAGATTTTTGTGACAACCTGTCACTGTTTGCGCGACGCAGATGATTTTACGCGCATCGCGTATGAATATGGGCGCAGCATGGCCCAGCAAAATATCCGTTATGCCGAAGTCACCTGGACGCCCTACACGCACATCGGCGGAAACGTTCCCTGGCCTCACCTCTCGTGGGAGGAACTGCTGGCGGCGATTAACAAAGGCCGCGAACAGGCCCGGCATGAATGGGGCGTGGAGATGCGCTGGATTCCCGATATTGTGCGCGATAATCTGCACACCGCCGACCAAGTGGTCGATTGGCTGACTTCGGACAATGCGCGAACGAGTGGCATCGTCGCGCTGGGATTGGGCGGAGGAGAAGTCGGCAACCCACCTGAATCCTTTGAAACGGCCTATCAGAGAGCAGTTACTAAAGGTCTGCACAGCAACCCTCATGCCGGGGAAACGGTTGGCCCAGCCAGCGTGTGGGGAGCGATTCGCACGCTCAAAGCTGAACGACTGGGGCATGGCGTTCGCTCGATTGAAGACCCGGCGTTGATCGCTTATCTGGTCGAACACCAGATTCCGCTGGAGGTCAACCCGACCAGCAATCTCTGCCTGGGCGTATATCCATCTTATCAGGCCCATCCCCTCAAACGCCTGATCGAGGCCGGTGTCTGCGTCACGATCAATTCGGATGATCCCGCTCTGTTCAATACCACGCTGAACGACGAATATCTGCACGCGGTGCAAGACTGTGGGTTGAGTATAGATCAACTGGTGCAGGCGGCTTTAAATGCAGTACGCACCTGTTATCTGCCCGACCATGAGAAAGCCGCCCTGCTCAACACTTTCCAGGGTGAATATGCGCGACTGCGCCGGTCCGCTGGAATGTAACCACCTCAACAAAAAACAAGCCGGGCGAAAACCCGGCTTGTTCTATTCTATGTTGGTCCGATCTGGTTTAAGATGCGCCCCGACGTTCGTCAATCAACTCGATGATTTGCAGCAATACCTGCCGAACGCTGGTTTTTTGAATGGCAACACACGGCATCACGGTAATATCATCGCCTGGATTTACCCGGCGGCGAAGCTCTGTCAGGCTCACAGCGCCGGGTAGATCGGTTTTGTTGGCGGCGACCAGGTAGGGCACGTCGTGAAAGCCGGAAAAAAGCTCGATCAACTGCGCCGCATCAGGAAACGAGGGCGGATCGGTGCTGTCTACCAACACAATAAAACCGTTCATTTCGCGGGCCAGGATTTCCCACATAAAATCGAACCGGGCCTGCCCCGGCGTACCGTTTAAATGCAGGACTTTGCCGTCGAGTTCGACCCGCCCATAATCCATTGCCACCGTTGTTTCAGCCTTGATCCCACGATCCTCGGTGGTGATCTTACGCTCCGTCGTCACGACCTCGATATCCGAAATTGTCCCAATGAACGCCGTTTTGCCCGAATTAAACGGCCCGGTGACAATGATTTTGTAGAGGTTCGACACACCGTCCTCCTCATCCATTTAGTTTGCTTCGCGCTTAAAGTCCATAAACCGGTATCCGACCCCACGTTCGGTCAGGATATATTTGGGATCAGATGGGTCTTCCTCGATCTTTTCCCGCAGATAGTTCACATACAACCGCACATAATGGGTTTCGTCACGGTACTCATAACCCCACACCTTCGCCAAAAGTTGTTCGTGCGGCACAGTCCATCCGGAGTTTTCAATCAAGTGATATAACAACCGGTACTCCGTCGGACGCAGTTTGATATGTTCTCCGGCAACGATTACCTCACGCCGGTTAAAATCAACGCTGAGGCGATCATCGATCTTGAGAACAGCCTGATCGGGCGAGGCACTAGGCATATCTGCCCGTCGCAGCACAGCCCGCACCCGGCTAGAAAGTTCACGCGAGCCAAATGGCTTGGTGACATAATCATCTGCGCCCAATTCTAACCCGTATACCTTATCGTCCTCTTCCCCTTTGGCGGTGAGCATAATCACCGGAATGCTAGAAAACTCACGCAGCATTCGTAGGGTTTCGAAGCCGTCAAGGTCCGGCATCATCACATCTAACAGCACCAGATCAGGAAGCTGCGTGCGAATAGACTCTAGAGCTTGCAGCCCATTATGTGCTTCGAGAACCTGATAACCTTCAAGTTCAAGATTCATTCGGATGAAACCGATCATGCGCGGTTCATCATCCACGACCAGGATTCGTTTAGCATCACGCGGAATGGCGCGCGGTGGTTTGCCCGACGACATGGCTTCCCACAACTCCAATCTATGTTAATCGGCGAACGGCCCGATAATCTCTTCTTCTTCGCCCGAAGGCATAATCTCAACAAAGATGACACGATGCCAGGGAATAATGATTGATTGAACCTCTGGCAAAACATAATGCAGATCTTTGCCATCGCGACGACGGGGGTTCAAACAGGTGATAGATTGATCCGTCGGCAAAGGCAGTTCTTCTACTTCGGCCATTACCGGTTCTTCGTTGGCAATGTGGATTAAAAGAGTGTGCATGGTGACAGTTGCCCTATTTTTGATGATCCAGTCTAAAATACTGCCTGCTTATTTAAAGAAAACATGAAATGTTAAACGTCCCAACCGGATTTCATCGCCATCACGGATCACACGCGGTTGATTAGGGATCAAACGCTGGCCGTTGAGATACGTACCATTCGTGCTGTCGAGATCGGTCAGTGTCAGGGTATCTTCTCCCAGCTTGATCATAGCGTGCCGCCGTGATACGCCTTGTTCAGCAGCCCCATACATCGCCAGATCAAAATCCGGAGGATTATCCGTCTTAAGATCGGATCGCCCTAACATAATGACATCCCGTTTATCCAGGCGCAGCGATTCTGATTGATCTCGAATTCGGATCACCACTGACGCGGCCCGGTCAAAACGTGCCGTACCCCATGTCATGCGCCCGTGAATATTAGCCCGATCTTCGGAAACAAGCTGACTCGTTGCCAGGGTATCCCCTTTGCCCACAAAGGGATGCCCACAGTCTTCACAAAACAGTACTCCTTCACGATTATCATGTGAACAATAAGGACACGTTTTCATTGATCCTTCTCCCCCGGTCCTGGAGGTCCCAGCAACCAACGGGTACCAAACTTGAGCGTTTTACGGCCCTCTTCGGATAACATATTGGTGTGCGATACACGACGCGCCTCTACCATTGCCATTTGGGCTAACTCATCTTGACCGGCGGCGAGCAGTCGGGTTGCCAGATTTTCCAGACGGCGAGTGGCTTCGACCACATTTCCAGCAGAAAGAGCAACCTCTGCTTTTTGCTGAATGCGATAAAGGGTTAATTTTCCCAGGGCATCCAGGATAGCCATAGGGGGTTCTTCGGGGACAGGATTCTGCGCGATTTCCACCGAAATATCGCTCAGCACTTTATATCCCTGCCGGTTGACGGGTAAAATATCGCCTGTCACATCCAGCCGCACGACCGAGCGAAACCCCACCTTGGTGGCAGGCGGCATCTGCAACTGGATCAAAACGGTCATGGTGCGGCTGTATTCCACCCCTCCAATCGGGATCGGCTGAGGCCTGATCTGAAGGGGCTGGGGGTTCGGGGTAAGTTTGAAGACTGACTCTAATACCACGTCGGCATCCGGAGCGACGGTCAAATTCAGCCGCTCGGCAAATGAGTCCCCCAGGCTGCGCACACGGTCATTGAGAAAACGCACGACGGCTGACGGGGAATTGATGTATGCCGAAGTCCCCCCGGTGCTAGAAGCGATGGTATCCAGAAAAACATCGTTCCATTCCTCGCCGATACCCATTGCGCTGATTCCGATTCCATCTTGGGAAGCCTGATTCGCCAGTTCGATACACGGCTCTTCATCACCAAACGTCCGGCCATCCGTCAAAAGGATCACATGGTTGACCATACGAGGGCCAAGAAAACGGCGGCACTGTGTCAGCCCGGCGGCGAGGCCATGATAAATTTCAGTTCCCCCTTCGGCGCGCATGATGCTCACCATAGAGCGCAGCGAAATCTTATCCTTGACGGGGGCCGCTGGAATCAAGACATCGGCGCGATCACTAAAACTGACGATAGACAAAATGTCGTCGGATGAAAGATGTTCAATAATCTGGTGAGCCGCGACTTTTACTTTATCCAGACGCGCCCCGCGCATTGATGTACTGCGATCTAACACCAATGTCAGATTAAGCGGGGTGCTGCGCATCCCCTTGGCTCCACCGTCAGGGCGCATCGGCACGATCTCAGCCAACAAATACAAGACCTGCGGTTCTCCCAGTGTGTTCAATACGCGTTTACTGGGCGTAACCCGCAAAGTCAAATAGTTCGGTTCGGTTTCTTGATGGCGACGAGTCGTATCATAATAACTCCGGTGCGTGTTATCACCCAGAGTCTCATAGGCAGCAGAAATATCCCGAAATTGAAGGCCCGCTCCTTCATTCGGATTAAGATCGGGATGAAAGCGTCGCGCCATCAACCGGTATGCATCGCGGATGTCGTCCTGTGTAGCATCAGAGGATAGTCCTAAAATCGCATACAGGTTCTGTAGTGTATCCATTCAACCGCCCCACCCGCTTCAGCTAACCAGGCACTTGAACTACAATCATCGAGATATTATCTGGCCCTCCGCGATCATTCGCCATCTTGACCAATTCCTCACACGCCGTCTGTGCTTGATGGTGTTTGGCTAATACGGCCTGAATGTGGTCTTCAGAGACCATATTCCACAGCCCATCACTGCACAACAGCAACCTCGCACGCGGCGGAAGGCGGCGCGTAATGGCATCTACATCGAGCGAATCACTCTGGCCCAGAGCGCGATACAACACGTTCCGCTGTGGATGATCGGGGGCTTCTTCGGGCGTAAGCTGATCCAGTTCGATCAAGCGCTGCACCAACGAGTGATCCCGCGTGATCTGTTCGATCCCATCATCGGTGATCATATAAGCGCGGCTGTCTCCGACATGCGCAATATAGGCCATATCGCCCAATACGACCGTCACCGTTACCGTCGTCCCGCCATCAGGAATCTCTTCGGTCACGGCATCGTTGGCTTTTTGGACCGCAGCGCGCAGCACCTCGGCAATCGAAGGTCGTTCAGGATCATTCATTTGCTGATCCAGGATCGCGCCATAGATCTCGCTGATAACATGCCGGGCGACGATACGAGTCGCAATGGCTGATGCGCGTTCGCCTTCCAGGTGGCCGCCCATGCCGTCAGCCACAATAAACAGGCCAAAATCGGGCAGTTGGTCGTTACTCGTTGTCGATGCGACAATGCTTAAAATGGAGTCCTGATTATTGCTGCGCACCATGCCGACATTGCTCAACTGGCCAAATTGAAGGCGCTGCCCAGGCACTGGAACCACAACCTCTAAAGGAGGCAATGGACGTGTCCCTACTTCCACCTTCGTCTGAGCCATTTCTTTAGTTGGCACAGGTGCTGCCGGAGCAGTATCCGACTTATTCGCCACCACATTCGACGACGGCGGCGGAGTCACAACAACCGATTCTTCAGGCATAGTCGTCAGTGAAGGACTCTGCCCCTGCGTGATATGAATACCTTCTTCAGTGGGTGTTATATTCGCGTCGGACGATAACCCCAACACACGGCGCAAGAAATTCATTATAAAACCTCCGCGATTGGAAACCCCAGACCAGGCCAGGGAAAGAGAATGCGCCAGGCTTGCCCACCAGCTCTTATGCTTTTAACGCATAAACACAGCGATCCATTGAAGCAATATAGATAATGCCATCCTGAATCACTGGCGACGAAGTAACCCCGGCTTGTGTCTTAAAACTCCAGCGCAACTGCCCATTTTTGGACTCTACGCTGTACACATTGCCATCCACACTACCAAAATATACAATTCCGTCATTATAGACGGGCGACGATGTGACCTGACCATCTGTGGGGAACCGCCAACGTTCTTTGCCGCTCGAAGCATCCAGCGCATAGAGGCTGCCATCCACCGAACCCACATAGATTTTCTCATCACCATAGGCGGGTGATGAAACCACCGCTTTCCCAGTGCGGAATTCCCACGCTTTCCAACCCCGCGTGATATCCAGGGCATAGACCTGCCAATCCATTGAGCCAAAAAAGACCAGCCCATCGTGTTCCATCGGCGATGATCTGACGGCACGTTTCGACTTGAAGCGCCATACAATTTTGCCTGAAAGATCAAGACCAACGACTTCACCTGATTCGAGACCAACAACGATCAATTCACCTGTCACCAGGGGGCGTGTGCGAATCGGCATTCCCCCTGACCACTTCCACTGAACACGCCCAGTCGCCAATCGCACCGCATAAACGTTGCCATCATCACTGCCAAAAAAGACATGACCATGAGCAATAGCGGGCGAAGATTGGATTGGGCCTTGTGTTTGTATCTTCCAGGCTTCCTGGCCGGTGCGCATATCGACTGCATGAAGATATTGGTCGAGCGAGCCAAAGATTACCTGATTTTCTTGCGCGGCGATAGTGGGCGATGAAACAATCCGTTCGCCAGTCGGATATTTCCATTTGAATTTGCCGGTAGCACTGTCCAGCGCGTAGAGGTTATAGTCATAAGCTCCGACGAACAATGTCCCTTTGAAGACGGCGGGCGATGAGCGGATTTCATCTTCGCATTTGAACACCCAAATCGGCTCGACTCCACTTTGTGCCCAAAGGGTAGTATCAGACGGGGCAGGTTCCGACTCGATCAAATGCAGTCCGCCGCCTGATCTCACCAACTTTTCGAGCGCCTCTTTCATGGCCGCCGCGTTGGTATAACGGTCTTCCGGCTTAAACTCCAGCGCCTTCATAATCACTGCTTCTAATTCCAACGAGACTGCCGAGTTCGTCTGATGAACGGGACGATCAGCAAAGGTAAACGGGGGTTCCAGTCGAGGATCACGGCGCGTGAGCAAATGATGGAGCGTCGCACCAATGCCATACACATCACTGGACGGACTGGCTTCCCCTCGGTACTGTTCCGGGGCCGAATAGCCCTCAGTACCGATCATGGTTCCTTTTTGGCCTTCCTGGAAAATCTTGGCGATGCCAAAATCTACCAGCCTGATCTGACCGTGTTGGTCCACCATAATGTTAGAAGGTTTCACATCGCGGAAGATAATCGGCTCTGGCTCTTGTTTGTGCAAGTATCCCAGGACATCGCACAAATCCAGCGCCCATTTCATCACCATTTCGAGGCCTAAAAATTCGGGGGAAGCATTAATGATAGCTTCGAGATCACGCCCGTTGATATACTCCATCACCAGGTAAGCACGAGTTTTGCTAGGAAAATACTCGTAGATTTTCGGGACTGCCGGATGGCTGAGTGAGGCCAGCATATCCGACTCGCGCTCGAACGTTTTGAGCGTCATTTCGCGCATCCCCTGGTCGGTGGAAAGATTAAGCATCTCTTTCACCGCAACATACCGTGTCACATTAGGGAACCGCAGGTCCCTGGCCTGATAAACCGACCCCATTCCGCCTACCCCGATCACTCCCGTGATACGGTAACGGCCCTGAAGCACGGAACCCGGTTGAAGCGTCCCGTCAGTTGCAGGTTGGTCAGGCAAGTTTCCGGCGAACTTTTGTGTATCAACCATGAACGCCGTCCCTATAAACCCAATTGAATCGTGAAAAATGATTGGATGATAAAAGCTACTATGGTTATTATAGTTGTCCGATAATGTTCTCGCAATTGGATGACACAGGACACCCCATGACCGAACCCACTACCGAACCCTATAACGCCCTGTACAGCCCGCCCTACCCGCCAGATAGCGCCTTAGCCGTCTATCTTCACATTCCCTTTTGTCGCACACGCTGCTCGTATTGTGCGTTTAACACCTATACAAATCTGGAAAATTTGATCGAACCCTATATCCAGGCGTTGCAGCACGAAATTACCCTCGTCGCCGGGCAAACACAACCGATGGCGCATACCATCTATTGGGGTGGTGGAACCCCCAGCTTAGTTCCAGTTCCTTATCTGGAGGCGGTGCTGAAGACCTGCGCTGCTGTCTTTTCGCTCAGCCCTGATCTTGAAATAACGCTCGAAGCCAATCCCGGCACCGTATCAATCGACTATCTTTGCGCGCTGCGGCAGGCCGGAATCAACCGGCTGAGTCTGGGAATGCAATCAGCGAACCGCGACGAACTGAAGTTGTTTGCGCGCAGACACCAGATAGACGATGTAGCTTCCACCGTCGAGCAGGCCCGCGCCGCCGGATTCGTGAATATCAACCTGGACCTGATCTACGGCATCCCTTATCAAACTTTAGCCCAATGGCAGCACAGTCTAGAAACCGCGATCCGGCTTAATACTCCTCATCTTTCATTGTACAGCCTGACGATTGAGGACGCTACGCCGATGCAGCGCCAGGTTACGAATGGGAAACTCTCGACACCAGACCCCGATCTGGCCGCTGATATGTATGAGTGGGCTTCAGAACAGCTAGAAGCGGCTGGTTTTGCCCAATACGAGATCAGCAATTGGGCCAGGCCGGGATTCGCCTGTCAACACAATGTTCATGTCTGGCGCGGCCTGCCTTACCTGGGGTTGGGTGCAGGTGCACACGGCTGCGCCCACCATACTCGTTATGTAAATGTATTGTATCCTACAACCTATATCGAACGTATCAACGCTCAATCGCAGCCGATCCCCTTTCCCTTGTCGGCGGCGGCTGATGAGATTGAGCACTTAGACGAACAGGGAGAGATAGCTGAGACGATGATTTTGGCGCTGCGGCTGTTAGAAGAAGGGCTGTCGCTGGATACTTTCCGCGCGCGTTTCGGGCGTGATTTGTGGGAGGTCTATGGCCCGGCATTGGATCGCTTGATCGGGTTGGGACTGGTGCAGTACACCCCCGACCGGCGAGTATGCCTGACACTGCGCGCCCGGCTTTTGTCAAACTATGTCTTTCGTGAATTTATTTAAAAGGAAATACACTATGCTGCGGCTTTTCATCCGGTTCTGCTGGGTTCTATTCTGTTTGATGCTGCTAGTGGGTTGTGGAGATGATTCTGACGATACCCCAGACTCCACCTCCAATAACACACCATCGCCTACCGCTGTTCCCGTTCTGGATGACCTGATGCAGCATTATGAAGCCTTGCGCGCCTCATATGAAGCGATCTCGAAAGTGTGGGAAGGGCTGGCGGCAGGAGAGCAAGCCCAATGCGGCGACTACCCCACTGTGATCAGTCCAGAAAGCGTCAACGCGGATGGCGCAGAGACTCGCGAACCCGTGGCTGAACGGCTACGCACGGCGGCTGTGAATCTGGACGAGGCGATCAGTCTATGGAAAGCGGAATGTCTAAAACCACGCGCCACCCCGTCACCGGATGTGATTGACCAGGGACGATGGGCGGCGCGTTCCGCAGGAGATCAGTTAAAAGAGGCCGAAAAACTGCTGGCAGAACTCCAGCCCTGATCAGGGACTGAGATAAAGCGGTGTTTGTTTGAGAGCATTAATATCTACCGCGCCAGAAACAAACATCGTTACGCGAAGTTCGGCGGTAAACTCCCAGATCAGCTTTCGCACGGCATCCAAAGATTGATCTGCCGCTTTAAGGAACGGGCCGGCTATACCACCCAGGTCTGCCCCCAGGGCGAGACACTTGGCGATGTCAATCCCGTCGCGCAGACCACCGCTGGCAATCACCGAGAGATGCGGG
>JACRBK010000527.1 GCA_016234525.1 Chloroflexota bacterium | reverse complement strand
TCGCGCCGAACTGTTGGTGGGCATGTGCATGGACAACCGCAAACATCTGCATATCCCCGATAATTTCGCCTATATCATCCGCAGTGGGGGCGCTAATCTGCGCTACAGCGAGTTTAAAGTGTCGTATGCGATTGCGGTGGGGAATGTCTGCGCGATTGCGCTGATCGGGCATAACAACTGCGGTATGGTGAATCTGAGCGCACGGAAGGCGACCTTCATCGAGAATCTGGTCATTAATGCGGGCTGGACCGCGAGCCAGGCCGAAGAACATTTTTTGAGCTTCGCCCCCCTGTTTGAGATCGGCAACGAGATTGATTTTTTGCTGAGTGAGGCTAAACGGCTGCGGAACCGTTATCCCAAGATTCTCGTCGCGCCGTTGTTTTACCGGATCGAGGATAATCTCTTGTATCTACTCCATGAGGGATAATCCCTAATGCATCTGTACGGGGTTTTGGCTTTTACTACCCACTAATCACTAAAAACTGATTACTGAAAACTGTCTACTATCTACTGAGAACTCTCACCATGCCCGAACTACCTGAAGTCGAAACTGTGGTACGCGGCCTGCGCGATCCGCTCGCCGGGCGAACGATTCTCGCCGCCGAATGTACATGGCCCCGCACGCTGGCGACTCCCGATCTACCGGAGTTTGCCGCCCGTATCGCCGGACAGCGCGTGACCGGCGTGGATCGCCGCGCCAAGTACATCCTGATCCGGCTGGAACACGATACGCTGATCGTCCATCTCAAAATGACCGGGCGGCTGTATGTCGTGCCGGACGCCAGCACGCAGCACGCCGATCAATGGATTCGTTTCAGCTTCCAGTTAGATAATGCGCACCAACTCCGTTTTTCGGACGCGCGTAAGTTCGGGCGCGTCTATCTGGTGAGCGATCCGGTGGAGATCGTCGGTAGACTGGGGCCGGAACCGCTCGACGCGGCCTTTACGCTGGACGTATTCCGCGCGCGGATCGCGGGCCGCGCGGGGATCGTCAAACCGCTGCTGCTCAACCAGGAATTTCTCGCCGGGATGGGCAACATCTACACCGACGAAGCCTTATTCGCCGCACAGATTCACCCACTGCGCCGCGCGAACAGCCTGAACGCGGATGAGATCGCCCGGCTGTATACAGCGATCCAGACGGCGCTGCGTGGAGGAATCGCGCGCGAAGGAGCGAGCGTCAACTGGTATCGTAAGCCGGACGGCAGCAAAGGATCGGCTCAGGACGAACTCAGCGTATATGGTCGGGCCGGGGAGCCGTGTCCTCGCTGCGGCGCGCCGATCATACGGATCGTGGTAGGGCAGCGCGGCACCCATCTGTGCGAGGTGTGCCAAAAGTAAAATCTACGCCACACATCCATCGCCGCAGGCTCAAGCCCTGCGGCTGGGTCAAAACCCTGGAAGCGCACTAATGCACTTTTACTATTTAATCAGGTTATGCGGATTTACCCCTACCCCCCCATCCCCCTTTCCCCGCTGTGCAGAGAAAGTTGGAGAAGGGTCGGCTGCGGTCCCCTCTCCAACTCGGTTGGAGAGGGGGTAGGGGGTGAGGCCGCTTTTGACTTTGCCTCTCACCATAACCGGATTATTTTCTCAAAGTGTATCAGTGGGCTTCCCCGCCTTTTAGATAGCCGGGCCGCTTGAGCGCCCGGCGACGGCTACAAAACCTGCTCGGACTGACCAGTAGGGGGTGAGGTATTTTTCCCCACTGTGCCAAACGTACTGAAGCAGTGATCTTAAAATTGGGGCATAATAGATACAGTATAAATTCGGAAAATCCAAAACGAGTAAAACCATGTCTCTCACTTTCTGGCTTGTTTCACCGCTGCTGGCCCAATCAGATTCATCGACGGTGGCTGATTTTATGGGACAGATCGGCGGGCTGTTGATCTTCACCTGTGCGGTAGGGGTGTTGTGGATCATTTTGTTGGCGGTCATCATGCAGCGCGCCACCGAACGCCGCCGCCGGTCCCAATTGGGCCTGGAACCGCTGCCCGCGCTGCACATTTCGGCTTATCGCCAGTTAATGAAACTGGTCGATCCCAAACCTGCGCCGCGCCCATTTGCTGAGCCAGAAGCGCAGCCCACGCGCAAACCCAGACGCGCCGATTCGCTGCCCGCGCCTGATCTGGGGATGCTGACTGCCGATCTGCCACAGCCGGATTTATCGGCCATGTTAGGCGATGATATTCCCGCCTATGCTGATCGCGCCGCCGCGCCTGCTGCCAACTTTCCCACCCACACCGAAACATACGAAGACCAGCCGCTAGAAATCGACAGCACCCCACTGATGGAGGAAGAAATGCCCACAGGTGATCGACAAGACCCCCCGGACTCGGTAGAACTGCTGCGCGTATGGCGTGATCTGTCGGATGGATCGCTGATCGTCGAAATCGGCGGGCGGCAGTTCCGCTCGCTCAACGATCTGCGCAGCGGCGATCTGGAACGGCGTTTTTTGAACGTGCTGCGCGATCTGACAACACTCTCGACTTCATCCGCCGCCGCCGCATCTGCCGCCCCTGCACGTCCCCGGCCTGCTGCGCCGACGGCTGTTCCGCCAGCGGCCCCACCAGCGGCCTCTTCACCAGAATCCAAAACACCCAAAGACAAAACGCCCGATCAAGATGCTGAAAACGGCCCAGTGTCGTTGAGTCCCGGCTCGATGTTCCGCCAGATGCGCCGCGTCGCGATGGGCCAGGGACCCGCCCCAGTGGAGCGCAAACCCGAACAGACGATTGCGGAACAAATTGAGGACATCTTGCAGGCGCGGCTGGTCGATCTGCCCGAATTTAGAAAACGTTCGATTCACGTCAGCCCGGCGCTGTCCGGCGGCGTGCGGATCGAAGTAGACGGTCAGTTTTACGATGGAGTGGGCGACGTTGAGGATCAGGCGGTGCACGATCTGCTGATCGAGGTAGTGCGCGTCTGGGAGCAAAGCCAATAAACCCATAAAAACAAGAAGGCGCGATCTCCCCCCGTCGCGCCTTCCTGGCGTTTAACGCCGGTGGTTAATTCACTGGGCGCTGTTTACCAGGCGCTCCAGGCGAAGCTGTAGCCGGTCCACGCGGTCACCCAGAAAGCATCCGCTGACGGCGAGTAATTCAGGGTGACGCCGGTCCCCGAAGCAATCTGTACATCGCTGGTCGCGCTAAGCGCCGGGGTGATCTGGGAAGCGGGGACATTGAGTACCGGCTGGCCGACGCCGTCACCGTCGATGGCCCAAATGCTGATGCTGTCCACAACTTCTACGGTGTAAGGATAACCATTGTCATCGATGGCCTGTCCCGTGCCGTAGTTGTAATAGATCGCAATCGGTTCGGTCATGTCGAAGGCGTTCAGGCGGCCATCACAGAAATAGGCTGTGATATAGGTGTCGGTGTCTTCATCATAGATCGGCACACAGCTTTCGGTCTCGGTATCTTCTGCGAAAACGTTCGGGGCCGCGAACACGAACATGAGCGCAAAAACGGTGAGCATGAGCGAGATTTTCTTGAGCATTTCAGTTTCTCCTTATTGATAGATGGTGTGCTGGCGGCTCAATGCCATCAGCGTTATCTGATCAATAGGATCGCTGATCGGAATTACGCGCTCCTTACAGCCAGAATACAGCCCCGTAATACTACAGTTCTGT